>NZ_JARPLU010000026.1:1080-38735 GCF_032349615.1 Limnospira sp. PMC 1279.21
AGCCTGTTCAGAAATCATATTATCACCTCTCCAAGTCCCTCTCCCTTTGTGGGAGCCAGATTTAGGGCGATCGCTTTGGTATCTTACAGCCTGTTCAGAAATCATATTATCACCTCTCCAAGTCCCTCTCCCTTTGTGGGAGAGGGATTTAGGGTGAGGGGCAATGTATTAAGCGACTGGTAAACAAGCTGTACCTAAGATGTAGATAAGATACCCGGTTTCTCAGAGTTGATTAACCTTTTCTCCAGCGGACGATCGCCCGATTTGATTCACCAATCCACAGGACGAGGGAGGTTCCGCCTATAATCCATAACCAGTCTGTCAGACACAGGGGAACAGTTCGGAAAATGCTGCCGCCAAATTGAACAATCAGAATTTGTCCGATGAAAATGACTCCGGCGATCGCCAAAAAACTAGGATTTTGCCAGAGTTGGGATAAGACCGAATCCTTGGAACCGAAGCATTTGGCATTAAATAAATTCCAGAATTGCAGCATCACAAAACTGGTGAAAAATAGTGAGAGTTCATAGGCTGTTACCTGATGATCAGATTGGATATACAGTAGAAAACCGACCAGAATCACTAAAAATACTGCCCCCACAGTAAAGATTGACGACGACATGGCTGGGGAGATAATAAAGTCTTCCGGGTTTCTGGGTGGTACTTCCATCACCCTTTCGGTCGGGGGTTCTGTGGCTAAGGCGAGGGCGGCGAAGGTATCCATAATTAGGTTTACCCACAAAAGCTGAATTACGGTAAAGGGTAGGTTAATGCCGATAAAAGGTCCTAACAGCGCAATAATGCAGGCGACCACATTAATTGTGAGTTGAAACAAGATGAATTTTTGGATGTTTTGATAGAGCGATCGCCCCCATAAAACTGCCTGTTTGACACTCCGAAAAGAGTCATCTAACAGGATAATATCGCTGGCTTCTTTGGCCACAAAAGTGCCGCTACCCATGGCTAAACCGACTTGGGCTTGATTGAGAGCCGCCGCATCATTGGTTCCGTCTCCGGTAACGGCTACCACCTCTCCTTGAGCCTGTAATAGCTGGACGATGCGCTGTTTATCTTGAGGACGAGCGCGACCTATTACCCGCACTTTTTTGAGGGTTTTGCTGGCGAGTTCATCATCCATGTCTCGGAGTTGGCTTCCGGTAATATAAGCCTCGCTGGTGTCGTTTTCATCGATAATCCCAATTTGACTACCAATTTGGGCGGCGGTTAGCAGACTATCGCCGGTAATCATTTTAATATCAATTCCGGCTTGGCGACATTGGCGGACGGCTTCGGTAACTTCTGGACGTACCGGATCGGCGATCGCCACAAATCCTAACCATACTACATCTTGGCGATCGTCTACATTCAAATCATCCCCTTCCAGTTGCGGTTGAGGGATATAAGCAAATCCCAGGGTTCGCATTCCTCCCGCATCGCAGTTTTTTAACTCCTGAGAAATCAATCTTCTGGTTTCTGGGGTGAGGGTAATTACGCCCTTTTCCGACAAATAGGAGGAACAATGACCTAGGACAATATCGGGAGCGCCTTTGATGTGCATTATCTCCTGATTATTGATAGCTGATATTCCCAGGGTCGCCATATATTTGCGATCGGGGGTAAAAGCTAGTTGTTGTTTAATCTCAAACCTATTGCGTTCGGAGAGATAATCAATCTGATTTTGTTCTAACCATAACAACAGCGCCGCCTCCGTGGGATTCCCGATCGCCTTAGATTTTTGGTTCTCATGTTGTTCTAAGTTGGCGGTACTGTTGGCGGCTATGGCTTCGGTTAATAAATCACTGGGAATATCGTGGCTAAAACTGGGGAAATTTATCTCTTGTACCTGCATTTTATTCATGGTTAAAGTTCCGGTTTTATCAGAACAAATAACCGTAGCCGCGCCAATGGTTTCGCAGGCGTGCATCCTTCGCACGAGGTTATTTTGTTTGGTCATTTTCCTCATGCTATAGGCGAGGCTGAGGGTGACACTTAGCGCCAGACCTTCCGGGACAGCGACCACAATCACCGCCACCGCAATCATAAAGTAGGTGACAAACTCAGTGGCGGCTGATGCGGGAATCCAATCACTAACATTATCGGGAATAAAATTGCCTCCATAACCGATCGCAATTCCCACCCCAAAAACTAACAAACCTATTAAAGTTGATTTCACCCAGCCAATGGCGTGATCATCTTCTAACCATTCTGGCACAGTCGCCTCATAACCTGAGATTTCTAAACCATCATAAACAATGGGTAACCATACCCTAACTAGGGTAATGATTAAACTGGTAGCAGCTAGGGCGACTATATACCACTGTCCTAGACTCAGGTTAAGGTTTCCGGTGAGGATACCGCGCACCACTAAGGCTATATCAATTAAAACGGCAATGGCTAACCCTAGGACTCCAATTAAGCGACTGAGGCGGTCTAATTGCTGTTTTAGGGGGGTGTCTATATTGGTGATTTCGCACACTAATTGCGCGGTTTGACCGATTTCTGTACTATCGCCAACAGCGGTCACTTCAAAGGTGCCATGACCGTCTGTAACTACTGTTCCTCGTAATAAGCGATCGGGAGGATAGGCGCTATCGGGAAGTTCGCCACTGGCTTCTAATTGTGATGTTCCTAACTTTTTGACGGCTTCCGATTCTCCGGTTAAGCTGGCTTCATTTACCCGCAGCGAAACCGATTCAATTAATTGACCATCGGCGGGGATTTCGTCCCCCAATTCGATGATCACAATATCACCGACTACTATATCTTTTTTGGGAATGGTGGTAAAACTATGATCTCGGATTACTTTGATGGGGACTTCATCATTCATCCGGTTGAGAATATCAAATTCTTGATTGGCTTTATACTCGTTTAAGAAAGCTAGGGTAGTGGCTAAGGCGATCGCTACAATAATACCAATTCCTTCTACATAATTGCCATTAACTATTCCTAAACTAATGGCGATCGCCGCCGCCATAATCAAAATCCGAATCACCGGATCATCAAACTTTCCCAAAAATTGCCGCCAAGCTGCTTCCCTTGGTGGGGGAGTCATGATATTACTTCCGTGAGTTTGGCGACTTGTCTCTACCTCTGGGGGAGTTAATCCTTTTAAGTGATGGATGTCTTGGCGCTGGTCCTGGGTTATGGTCATCGGCGAGGCTCCTATATTAGCATCTATACTGATAAAAATCAGATTGTGTTATTCTAAAATAAGCGTGTTATATTGGCATCAGCCTAGTCAAATATCGGCTTATGTCTTCCGCTTGGCACAAATGGGAACCCGATTAAATTGCGATCGTCTGTGAACTTCATCAGCTAAAATACTTAACTGATTACATATATTGACTCCGGCTTCAATTTTAACTATACCACTTTCCCCTCAGATTGGGGAACCATTTTCCCGGATTTTTAGTCTCAACCAGCCTGACCCACCGCGACAAAATCCACTCATTTTAACATAAATTAGTGAGACTTCGCAACTAGCCGCCTCCCTATCATTAAATGTATTCAAAATAAAGCATATTACTGTGTAAATATCTCCTCAACAATGCCGTTGGGGGTTCCCATCATGTATGGTATATTATCTACTTTGATTTTCTCGGAAGTATGACCTCACTTGACCCTAACCCGCCGCCTAAAAATCTGAATAATGAGTTGGCGAAAGAACGCAACCGCGCCGCTTCGGAACGGACTTTAATGGCGTGGATTCGTACCTGTTTATCACTGATAGGCTTTGGCTTTGGTATTGACCAAATTGTGACGGTTATCTACGAAGAAACGGGGGATAATTACGTCAACCCTCTGCGTCTGTCTCGCTTCCTCGGTCTTTCGTTTATCGCCTTGGGAACTCTAGCACTAATAGCGGCTTCGATTGACCATCGCCAAGAACTAAAACGCATCTGTAGAGATGATTATTTATACACTCCTAGAATATCTCAAGCGCTGACTGTGGCTGTGATTTTGGCGATTTTAGGGGTGGTGGCATTCTTGGGAATTATGCTGGGTTCATAACCACTCTTTACCCTGAATTTGTGCTGATATAACTAAGGGCGAAGCCTGTGCATTTGTAGTTAGTTGGTTAACCACAACACTACAAATGCCGGCAGATTACAGATGTGTGGAACTTTAGGCTAGGCTGTACAGTAAACGCGGCACAATTTGAGCCACAAACTGAAGCAGGAAAATGGCAATAATGGGGGACAAGTCAATGCCACCCAAGGGGGGAATAAATGAACGGAAAATATTAAGATAAGGGTCAGTTAGTTGGCTAATAACCGATAAAGGACCATCGTATAAATTCACATTGGGGAACCAACTCAGCAGGATTCTAATAAAAATTAGAACCATGTAAATGTTCAGGAATTGTGCAACTGTATTAGCAAGTAGAAACAATGGTGAACTCATGCAATATCTCCGATAACTGGGAAATGGCTTATGGTGAGACCTCAAGGGTCTGGGAATAGTCAACTACCTAAAGTCTGGGCGGGTTCGACGGTTTCCCTGAGAGTGATTTAGTATGATTGACTTTTAACTGGGGTTTATGAAAGAGTAAACTCTAGCAGCTAATTATATCATACTTTGGGCGCTAGTTGATGCTAGATATCTTCGGCTGAGGGTGAGTCGTGAACCTCAGCAGAGATAGTCCCATTCACTCCCCCAAGTTGATGGCGTACATCATCGATCGCCTGATTGAGTTGAGAAATTTTGTCTTCTAGGTTCAAACGCGCTGTTTCCACATTTTCGGGGGTTAGGCGATCGCCTTTATTGCGGTTGCGCTTATTGTCTCCTAGGGAATTAGAGCTTTCGGAGTTATCCGCAGATAGTCGCGAGGAGAGGACAACCCCCAACACACCACCCACGATACCCCCTAAAGTAGCCCCTAATATCAGTCCGCTGGTAAAGCCTTCTCGATTAGCCATAGTTTTAGATTCACCTCATCATCAAAAATTCAAGTTCCAAAAGTGCGATCGCCCGCATCTCCCAACCCCGGAACAATAAAACCTCGCTCATCGAGACCCTGATCAATAATAGCCGTATAAACTTGTAGACTAGGATACTCTTGGCTAAGGGACTGTAAGGCTTGGGGGGCGGCTATCACGGAGATAATTCGCATCAACCCCGGATCAATACCGCGCTTGGTCAGTTCAGCCATAGTCGCCATAATGGTTCCCCCAGTAGCCAGCATCGGTTCACTAACGATTAACCGGGTTTGAGGGTCAAAGCTATCAGGAAGTTTATTGAGATAGCAACTCACCTGTAGGGTTTCCTCATCGCGGACCATTCCCAGGTGATACACCGACGTTAACGGCACCACGCTTTGGATACCTTCCATAAGGGCTAATCCCGCCCGCAGAATGGGTATAACCACCATCGGCGCTTCTGGGTTGATATAAGTAGCTGGACATTCACACAGGGGAGTTTGTACCGTAGTTTCCACCGTGGTGAACCAATCGCGAGTCGCTTCGTAGGTTAGCCACCGTCCCAGTTCCGTCATAGCGCTGCGGAATAGGGCCGGCGGAGTTGAGACATCACGGGCGATCGCCAACCAATGCTTAATTAGGGGATGGGGGGGGACGTAAACGCGCAGTTGCAGAGTCATTAGGGGGATAGTCAACCAAATTCGGCTTTTCCCTTCCATCATACTCCCCCAGCTACCCAGTCAGACTACCCCCGCATAGTTTTAAGAAATGTTACAAACTTATTGACAATTATTTTTAACAAGTCTAAAGTAGATTCTCAGTGTTCTCCTCTCAAATCAAAGGATCGGCAGACGGGGGCGGTTGATGAAAAAACCGTTCCCGCATTTCTTGTGAAAATGGCTGTGGGAGAGGCATTATCATGATTTTGCCCCCAGAAATGTCGCTTGTGAACGTTATACAAGCATGGTGAGGCGTTACACTGTAGAGTCAGGAAATTCTGGAAGAGAGTTGATCCGATGCCTGTTATTACCCACCAGTCCTTTGCTGATGAACCCCGACCGACTCAAAACTTTGATGTAATTGTCATCGGTTCCGGTATTGGAGGCTTAGTCACTGCCACCCAACTGGCAGCCAAAGGCGCGAATGTACTTGTCCTAGAAAGTTACATCATCCCCGGTGGTAGTTCTGGTTACTTTGAGCGAGAGGGATATCGATTTGATGTCGGAGCATCAATGATTTTTGGATTTGGTGACCAAGGCACAACTAACCTGCTCACCCGGGCTCTAGAAGCTGTTAACGTCAAATTAGAAACTATCCCCGACCCAGTTCAAATTCACTACCACCTACCTGGGGAACTCCAAGTTAGGGTTCACCGAGATTATGAGAAATTTTTGCAAGAACTAGGGGAAAAGTTCCCCGACGAACGAGACGGAATTCGTAAGTTTTATGACGAATGTTGGCAGGTGTTTAACTGCTTGAACGCCATGGAACTCCTGTCCCTGGAGGAACCCCGTTATCTGATGCGGGTTTTCTTCCAAAACCCAGGCGCTTGTCTGGGACTGGTCCAATACCTACCCAAAAATGTGGGCGAAGTCGCTAAACGACACATCAGCAACCCGGAATTACTCAAATTTATTGATATTGAGTGTTACTGCTGGTCTGTGGTTCCCGCTGACTTAACTCCCATGATTAACGCTGGGATGGTCTTTTCTGACCGCCACTACGGTGGGATAAACTACCCCAAGGGGGGAGTAGGTCAAATCGCCCAAAAACTGGCTGAAGGCTTACAGAAAGCCGGAGGAACGATTAAATACAAAGCCAGGGTGAAACAGATTTTAATTGAAAATGGGCAAGCTGTGGGGGTCGAACTCACTAACGGTACAGTTTACCGCGCTCGCCGTATAGTTTCCAATGCTACCCGCTGGGATACCTTTGGGAAACTAATCCCTGAAACAATGATGCCGCCTTCTGAGCAAAAATGGCGCAAACGCTATCAGAAATCGCCGAGTTTTCTCAGCTTACATTTGGGGGTAGAAGCCTCGGTTTTAACACCAGAAACCGACTGTCACCACATCATAGTTCAAGATTGGCAAAAAATGGAGGAGCCAGAAGGGACGATTTTTGTCTCGATTCCGACCCTCCTTGACCAGGATTTGGCCCCGCAAGGCTATCATATCATCCATGCTTTTACCCCGAGTTGGATTGATAATTGGGAAGATTTACCACCCACAGAATATGAACAAAAAAAAGAGGAGGCAGCCTGGGGAATTGTAGACCGTCTCGAAAAGATTTTTCCCGGTTTAGATGCGGGTTTGGATTATATGGAAGTGGGAACAGCGCGATCGCACCGTCGTTTTCTTAACCGGGATGACGGAACCTATGGACCTATTCCTAGCCGCCAACTGCGGGGACTCCTAGGAATGCCTTTTAACCGCACTGCTATTCCCGGTCTGTATTGTGTCGGAGATAGCACCTTTCCTGGTCAGGGATTAAATGCTGTCGCCTTTTCTGGGTTCGCCTGTGCCCACCGCATTGCCGTAGATTTAAAGTTAGGCTAAAACCCCAATTTAATTCGATAATTTAGTGGGAGGAAATCGCTCCCCTCCCCTATTTTCACCTGCTGATATTACTAAAAATTCCAAATTTATGCAAGTCTGTATTGTTACGGGTGGCAACTCCGGTGTCGGGTTAATGACATCCGTGGGTTTGGCTAAATTAGGCTATCATGTCTTTATTGCTTGTCGTTCCCACAGCAAAGCCACCAAAGCCATTGCTTATATCTCTCAAAAAACTGGCAACCCTAACATCGAATATTTGCCCTTAAATCTGGCTTCTCTGGAGTCAGTTCGTCAATGTGTTGAACTGTTTTTAGCCAAAAACTTACCCCTAAATATTTTAATCAATAACGCCGGAATATTCAACGGTCACGGTGTCACCCCAGAAGGATTTGAGTTGATTTGGGGAACTAACTATTTGGGACATTTTTTGCTGACTTACTTACTCTGGGATAAATTACAAGAATCTGCCCCTAGTCGAGTGGTTATGGTATCTTCAGATCTCGCCTTAAAACCCACGACAATTAAATGGGATCTATTTGTAAAATCTACCCCCTTCAACTTTATCGAATTATATAATCAATCTAAACTCTGTTTATTACTGTTAACCAGACAACTTTATCAACAATCAAGCCATGTCACTGTTAATGCTGTGCATCCCGGTTTTGTCCAATCTAATATTACCATCGGTCATCGTTTGAGTAAGTTTTTTGGTATCGGAATTAGCCCCAAAAAAGGCTGTTATAGTAGCTTATTCTGTGCTACTTCTCCCGACTGTGAATTAATCACAGGTAAGTTTTTTGACCCTAAAGGGAAGGAAATTCCTTTGCCTCCCTTGGCTTTAAATAATCAGTTATGTCAACAATTGTGGGAACAAAGTTTAGACTGGACTGGTGGTAATAAACCTGTGGGAACCCAGATAATTAATTATGATGGTACTGATGAAGTTTGGGGACCCTATAGCTTAAATTTAACCCCGGAGGAAATCGCTACAATTCGCCAACATATTTTTAAGGAAGTCTTACCTAAGCCACCGATTAAAGTTTTATTGATATCGGCACTAACTGCCTTATTTAAACTACAATTTGGCTCAATTATGTTGCTGTTCGTGCAATGTTATAAACGACAGTTTTACATGGAAAGACATTTAGATTCCCCGCAATTATTGCAGTTGTGTAAAGATGAAAACTTGTTGGCGATTATCAGAAAACATTTAGGGGATAATCTGCGGCTATGGCGTTCGGAATTATGGGTTAATTATCCCTCCCGTCAATTAATCCCATTTTGGCATAGAGATATTTACCCAAAATTATTGTCTGGGGAAGGCAAAACTATTAATATCTATATTGCTTTAACAGAAGTGACCGCCAGAAATGGCTTTGAATATATCCCCAAAACTGAGGCAGAAAATTGTCCCCGGCAAATTACTGACCCTTTCAGCGGTAATCATTTCTACAAGGTTCCTAATTCCGTGAAAAACCAAGTGATTCCGGTGGTTTTGCAGGCGGGAGAATTTGTTTTATTTACTGACCAAGTTATCCATCGTTCGGTTTACAATAGCAGTGGGAAGGTGCGTCTGTCTTTGACTTTAAGAGTTGCCCAAGATACTGTCAAAATTTTGCCGGGATATAGCCCAATTTATCATCAGCCACTATCTTTGTCTAATTAAGGCGATCGCTCTGGGTCTGGTTACGAATCCTATATTAATTGGCTTTTTTCCACCCACTTCCCATAATTCCGAGCAAGCCAGAGATAGTTCCAGCCCCACGCCAGATGGACAGTAAAGCCCTGTTCACGGCATATTGACCCTGTAACAAAGCGATCGGAATAGATACTAAGCCAATCATAATTAAAACACATCCTTTGAGAAAACGGATACCTTGAAGATAAAGAGAAGGATACAACTCTCTTTCAAATAAGCTTCTCGAGCTCCATCCCCAGTAACTTCGCTCTAACAACCACATCAAACTCATTCGAGATTCAGGAATCCGCTCACGCACAATGGCTTCATCAGCCCACACTATTTTTGCCCCTTGCTTATAAAGTCGCATAAATAAATGTGTGTCCTCTGAACCTTGCATGGCCAAACGTTCATCAAAAACTGTTTCTAGTTGCTTTACAAGTTGGCTGCGAACCAAAACATTACCTGTATAAGCAACATCCATAACCGATCCAGTTGGATAGCGCCTCGGCTCTAAAAATTGACCTTTTTCAATCCAATCAGGTACGTCAACACTATTCTCAAAGTAAGGGATAACTGGTCCTGTTACCACATCTGCTTCATATTTTTCCTGAACAATTAAAAGATTTTCTAACCAGTTTTCATCAGCCATCTCATCATCATCAATAATAGCAATAAAATCTGCCAGATCAGATGAGTTGATAATCGTTCGGTTACGAGCATAAGAAACTCCCGTTTGAGTTTCGATATCATAGCGTAAAGGGTACTTAAAACTAGGAGCGACTTCATC
The DNA here is from genome assembly GCF_032349615.1 of Limnospira sp. PMC 1279.21. Lineage (NCBI taxonomy): Bacteria > Bacillati > Cyanobacteriota > Cyanophyceae > Oscillatoriales > Sirenicapillariaceae > Limnospira > Limnospira sp. PMC 1279.21. The sequence continues at coordinate 11,026 of NZ_JARPLU010000026.1, forward strand.
AATAATAATTTGGGCAGAACCCGAAGCATCATTATCAACAATGACAATCTCTATTTCGGGTTCATTAATTTGATGAAAAGTGAGCTTTTCTAAACTGTTTAGCAATCTCTTTAAATCATCCGATCGCTTATAGGTGGCTACGCAAATTGATATAAACATATTTTTACCTCATTAAAACTCGAGTCTAATTACTTGAACCATCAAAGTTTAACATTAAATTGGGAGGGAATCAATTAAATGAGATGAAATCTTATTTAATTAATGATTGATTCTTGGTTTTTTATTGATAATTTTAACCATCAAACAAAAATCAAAATCATTAATGTTGATAGTATTGATTAATCGTTCTCAATAAGACCATCTCCATTTGATCAATCATAACTTTAGGACTAAAATTATCCAGTACATGATCACGACAACGCTGGTCAAGTTCCGGGTCATCATCTCGCCAATTAGCAACCTGGTTAAGAACTTCTGCTAATTGTTCAGGAGAACCAGGTTCAACCAGATAACGGCTTAATTCACCTGTCATCATTTCAGGTATTCCCGCGACTCTACTACCGACAACAGGCGTACCAGTTGATAAAGATTCTAAAACCACCCTCGGACAAGGATCAGGCCAAATACTAGGAACAATCGTAACATCACTAACCCGATCAAGATCCGGTGTATTGGGAACATGACCCATAAACTGGACTAATTCTTTAATCCCTAGTTCATCCACCATATCTTTTAAAAATTTAAGATAGTTAATACGCGCTTCTGGTGAATCTTTTTTAGGTTCCAAAATAACATTTCCAGCAATTAATAAACAAATATCTGGTTGATGATTGGCCAGTAATGCAAAGGCTTTAATCAGGACTTCTATTCCTTTATTAGGGTTGAGTCTCCCCAGACACGAAAAAACTCGCCTGTTTCCTAAGATCTTGAAATCACGACGGAGGGATAATTGCTGATGATTATCAACGGAGTGGGGACTAAATTTTGGCGGGTCAATACCATTATAAACCACATCAATTTTCTGATGATCAATACCACAAAAATCAACCCATCTGTCTTTAGTTGCTTGAGAAACAGCTATAAATTTATCCACCCCTGACAATCCGGGTCGCCACTTGAATCTCAAAGAGTTTCCTGGTAGTTGCAAATAAGAGAGTAAAGGAATTTTTTTGATAGTTGATAAGCCATAGCCCCAAAATACAGAACTAAACTCATTAGACAAAATCATGGAATCTAAAGTTGTTTTGATTGGAGAAATATCATTAAAAAAATCCACAGCAAATTTGACCATATCAAAGGGATTTTTGCGGTTAGCTTGGTAGCGTTTGACCGGAATTAAATCTTGGCAGAATTGGCCATAGGTTTGTAGGAGGTCTCCTTCTTTGGTGTAAACCAAACTAACCTGATGTCCACGATTAGCCAGGCTTTGACAAATTTCCAGTAGATTTAACTCTTGACCGCCAAGAGTTGATGAGGGTTCATTTTCTAAAGCAATTAAGTGCATAGATGATGATTTTAAAGTCATTTTTTGATATACCAAATATGTGGTAGTTAACTAATACAGTTTATTGGAAAAAATTGACTGAATATAAACGATGAATTTACTTTTAGTCTGAGTCACCATTATTTCGCACCAATTAAATATCCCACCAATCAAATAACTCGGGCTTTAGATAATCTAAAGTCTTCTTTAATTTTAATTTGATTAACCTTAGAAAACTTACCAATGGCTTGATCAATACAACTTTATCTAAAGAACTGCTGATCATCCTAGGACTAATATCACTGGGGCTACTCCGTTGCCACCCAAGAGACGGACATACAATTAAAGATACAATTTCAGGATTTTGCTTTCGGAATAGATAATATGCCGTATCAATATAGGCTCCATCCAGGTCATCAAAATTAGGATCTTTTTCAAAAAAACAAGTTTGAAAACGTTTTTTCAACAGTTCTTCTAAAAATAATATCAAAGAATCATAAGCTGTATGATTAACAGCATAAAAATGTGTACCTAATGTTGGATAATTAGCTTTTTTTAAGTGAGTCCAAGTTGTTGATATATCGGGGTCGTAAAAATTATAATAGTCTGATAGCTTTAATTTATTATAAGCCAAATATCCTAGAAATAATAGATCCCAATTTACTTGACTAAGTTCATCAAGTAATTGTGTTTGTACAGAACAAAATCTACTAGAAATTGCTAGATCATCTTCCATGACTAATATATGACTAAGTTTGTCTGTTTTAGCAATTTTAATAATTTCTAAATGACTAAGGTAACATCCTAACACACCAATGCTCGGAAAAGCTAATTTTTCGGTGGGCTTGATGGCTGGAAAAATTTTGACTTTTTCAGAATTAAAATTTAATCCTATACTCTTGATTTCTTTCTCCATTTCACGTCTTCTATCAACCCTTTCAGGTAAGTTGATCACATAAATTTTGTCAAAAAAATCTGATATGTTCATATTTCGTTCTCTTTTGAATTTCATCAACATACTACATCATTTTCATGTTAATGTCAATCAAATTTTGCTCAATAACAGCTAACTAAGGTAGTTAATCAATTAAGTTGCAAGCGCTACCATTGTTGCCACATTATGATACTTATCAATACGCACCAGCTTATTATCAAACAATAAGTTAACTAGAATTTTTTAAATTTTTATAATTCAGTCGCCAGAGTAAACCCCAGTAGCACAGGAGAATCAAAGAATCTGTAGTTAAGGTAGCCCAAGCTGCACCCCTCCATGAAAATATGGGAATTAAAAAATAATTTAAACTAATATTAATTAAAGCTGCCATAATTTGAACCAATCCCCGTAACTTTTGATATCCAGAGCCGGTAAGAGTATCTGCTGCAATTAATTGCATACCAATAATTAGTGGCATGGGAGCTAACCAGTATAATACTGGCACTGAATCTATATAGCTTTCTCCCAAAATATAAGGTATAAATGGCGCAAAAAATATACAACCAATAACAAAAAAAATACCATATGTGGAGATAACCGGAATCAAACGTTTGGCAAATTTAAAAGCATTACTAATACCCAAAGCACCTTCTTCAAAAAATCTGGTGTATGTGGAACTAAATATTACTAAAATTGGTATATAGCCAACTTCTATCAATCGATAAGCAGCAGAATAGATACCAGTTACACTTAGAGTTGAAAGACTGCTTAACATTGTTCTATCAATACTGGAATTTATATTAGCAGCAGATCTGTCTAGAGAAAAGTATATACCTTGGAAAATATTGTGCTTTATCTGGGATAATTCTAATTGAGGAAAACCCAGATTCAAACAAACAAAAAAGAACGAAAAAACTGCCGTTATCATCGTCCCCAAAACATATAAAAAAGACCAATTTATAGCATTAGGTTTATCAAACAATATAACCAAAGCTATAGCAGATAAAACTTTGAAAAAGTTATAAAAAATATGTAATTGAGCAGTGTTTTTATGCCGATTAACCCCCAAAAAAGCTCCACAACATAGATTCCAAATAGACAATCCTAAAATATCAGAAACAAGTATAGATACAATCAGGACGTTAGGAATAAATTTTGGCAAAATGGATTTGCCTATTAAAAATGATAAACAAATGACGACTAAACTACAAAAAAAAGTTGTTAAAATAGCATCACCCCAGTATTTTTTAAATAAAATTTTATTTCTTGAAACATTTCTGATTAAAATATCTGCACTACCTAATGTTCCAAATGGAACAGCGATCGAGGCTAGTGCTGTTACTCCCATGAACATACCAAAATTTTCAGAACCCAGATATCTAGCAATCAATATAAAGTATGTAGCTTGCATAAAAATACTTATAACTTTACCCAAAAACATCCATAAAGTATTTTGGACTAATGACTTTTGTGTGATTTTCTTAATTCGTTCTTGCAAATTAGTAAAATATGACATACATTTTTACCTGATTTATGTCTGGAACAGCTACTCAAATTATTTGAACTCTATACTAACTTGATTTTGGTGCATAAACTGCTAATAAATCTTCAGTACCAGAGGAACGTTGAAAGGCTTGATCTAGAGAATAGGTAGGCTGCCAGTTCAAAATCTGTTTAGCCTTCTGATTAGTATACCGCAGTGGCTTAAAACGAGCCTGAAGTTTGGCGGGTACTAAAATACCTGGTAAACGAGCTTTACTCTCAATAAATAGACGGTTAAACAGCCAAGCCATATTGGCAATTAATCCCATAAAAAACCAGTTGATAAAATATATTTTCGGGACTTTATCCATGGTTTCTATGAGTTTTTTGGCATAGACATTTTGAGTAGGTAAATTGTCATCGACAATATTTAAGGTTTGTCCACAGGCTGCTTCTGTCTCGGCGGCAATAACAATGGCTTCTGCACAGTTTTCTACATAGGTTAAAGGCATAATTGCATTACCCCCTATTCTTAACCAGGCACTATCCCCTATTTCAGCGCCTAAGCAAGCATTCCAAAGATAATCTCGACCGTAAATCATCCCCGGACGAATAATAGAAACTTGTCCACCATATCGCTCAAAATCTCGATAAAGTTGTTCTTGAATTAGCTTGGTTTGAGCGTATTCGTCACGATTTAAGGGGTCAGCTTCGATGGGAGAATCTTCGTCTAAAATTTGATGCGATCGCATTTTGACATAATCATAAACTGAAAAGCTACTAATGGCTATGAGCTTAGAAATCCCGGTTTTTTTCATAGCAATTAACATATTTTCGGTGGCTATGACTGTGCCAGCAAATTGGGTGTAAAAATCCCCAGACTTAGAGGCGGCTAAATGAATGACAGCATCCACAGATTGCAGACTTTCTACCAAGCCTGATGATTGCCTTAAATCTAGGCGGACAATTGCCAAATTAGGATGATTAAACCAAGAGAATTTAGTCTCATCAGTTTGGGGACGAAGTACGGCTTTTACTTGGTGTCCCCGTCCCAAGGCTTCCGCCACAATATACTGTCCTAAAAATCCAGATGCGCCAGTGATAAACAATTTCATAGATGATTCTCCTCCGCAATTAATGCGTTAACTAAACGACTGGTTTTATCCATATCTTCAAAGCTAATTGGTAGCGGTTTATCTTCTTGTAAGGCTTGATAAGTCTGCTCTAATAAACTATGTAAACCTTCATATGGAGTCTTTTGTAAGAGTTTCCGACGAAAGTTAGTAAAGCTGGCATTCATGAAAGTCCAACCATTAGCAAACTGATTAGCCAAAGGAGAAAACTGCTTACCAACAGCACGAGGGACTACACAGCGAACAAATGGTTGAAATAAATCAACTTCTGCATAACCCAAGGAACCGCGAACTGTGACGGAAAAACAGTCGGGTTGAGTGTAAGCACTAAACCGTATGCGAGTATGTTGATGACCGGAAAAAATCAGTGCATCTAAATCATCATACTTAAATAAATTACCACCACCATGATTATTCCATCCGGCTTTGACGTAATCAAAAGTTGGCATAAATAATAAGGCAAGATAACACAAGTGGGTAATAAAGTCATGAATCACACCCCCCGGAAGTTTATGGACTGGACTGGGTAGATTTTCGTCTGCGTATCGTCCACCACTACGGATATCTAATGCCATGCGGACTTCTACTTCGCCGATGGTTCCTAGGGTTCCATCTTCCACTAGCTTTTGCAGTGCTAGAATTGGCTGATTGAAGCGATAATTTTGATTTTCGATTAAATGGCGATCGCATTTTTGAGCAAAATCCCATAGTTCTTTAAACTCATCATAAGTGGGAGTGATTGGCTTTTCACAAATCACATGAGCCCCGGCACTCAGACAATCCATAGACATTTTTTTATGGATTTGAGGCGGTGTCAAAATATGCACAACATCCGGCTTGGCTTGCTCCAGCATTTGATGATAATCTGTATAAGCAGCTTCAGCACCGAATCTTTGAACGGCATAGTTAGCAGCAGCCTGGGAAATATCACAAACTCCCACCAAATGAGCCCTTTCCGAGTTAGACAAAAAACTGAGATGTTCTTTAGAAATCAACCCGGTACCAATAACGGCTGCTTTTAACTTGGGTTGTTGATTGTCTTTATCCATTACAATTAGTTTCATCATATAAAAATAGTTGAAAGCCTTGAAATTGTGCTATAAAAAGCCTCAAAAAACGTTGGCTTGATTGTTACACTAATTCATGTTTTCCAGTAATTTTTGATAGCGTTTAATCGGAATACCAGCTTTGGCTGAAATCATAACCGTTACATAATCAGGCTCAATTTCAGATAAAAAATCCTTGATTTGTTGTTCTGATAAATTTTCTGTACCAAAATAGCGTAAACCGGGGTATGTTTCATCAATATAATGATTGGCTTCATGGTCTATAATATAATCACAAAACATTCCATAGAGGATATACTCAGATAAATTCCAAGTATTAGATATGGTTTCCACCCAAGAACGTCTAGACACTTTTTCTAGGTGTTCATATAATTTTAAAACATTATCCTTTTTCCAGGTAATCAAGTCACCAATATAATTAGGAGCCGGAAAATCAACCATAGGGGTAATCAGTAATTTACTAGCAGTTTCATACCAACTATAATGAGACTCCCAAGAGCGAGGAATTGAATTAGGCTCTCGATAAAAGCGAATTTTTCCATCTTTAACAAATCGTTCTTGTGGATTTAAAGGACGCACAAAGGCAACATCTGAATCCACAAACATCAAAATATCTTCAGACACAAATTGTGCCGCTGACAGCTTAATAATTTGCTGAAGCAGCCAGTTACGAATGGGAAGACTTTTAAAGCTAAACCAACCATTTTTGACAAAAGGTATCCTTTTGATCCATCCAGGAATCACCTCTTCAACAACTAAAATTTCTGTGCGATTATTTGGGAGTGACTTAAATATTGATAAATCTTTTCGATCAACAATAATATAATGCTTTGTTGACGAAGGTATGAACTTATCAACTGTAGAACACAAAAATTGGCATCTCTCAAAGTCCGGTGCATAACTCGGTGTAACCAAACAAAAGCTGTATTCTGATCCAGAGGGTTGAGACGTGATGTTCATAATTTTAATTGGTATTTAAATTAATTCAAATTGGGGAGTAGTTTTGATCATCTTGAGCCATCAAATTCAGGATGAGATGGTTTGGGTTTTTCCATAGGTTCCATAATTGAAATGGATAGGGCTGTATATAATACCCAAAATATACTGTTTTGAGAAATTATACCTCCTTCAGTTGCATTAGTTAAGACTAAATAAGTCAGAAATATTAAGGGCCATAAATATTCTATTCCGACACTAAATCTTGCGATAAAAACCGACCTTAACAAGTTAATTCCAAACCCCGAAAAGTAAGTAACAACGCCTAATAAGCCTATGTCTAACCACATATCGAGTATTCCATTATGGGAATAAGGAACCGGCCACCTTGCAGCTCTAATAATATAAGCTGAGGCACTATCTAATCCCTGCCAAAATGCCGTATAACCATATCCTAAATAGGGGCGCTTGTCAATCATCTCTCTAGCCCACACCCACAGTTCTGTGCGACCAGTAAGGGTTGGATCTTTGCCAATTAATCCTAATAATTCATCGGCCATCTCTGTATAGATATAAAATATAGTAGCGCCCAAAGTGACAAGGGCTAGAAATGAAGGAATCAGTAAAATATACCGAAATCGCAGCACCCGATAGGCTATGACACTGGTCAATAAAATTGTAAAGTTAATTAGGGAACTTGATGATTTTGCCATGACTAATAGCAAACAAGCAATAGCGATCGCCATGTAAGCCATCCAGCGCTTTGCCTGGTCAAAAAGACCGGGTGATAATATTAATACTATACCACCTAATGTCATGGCTCTTCCTAAAAGATTTTTATGGTTATATATGCCTCGCCAAGCCCCATAGTGAACGGCTTGTTCGATGCCATAACGAGGTAAAGCGATCGCCAAAACCACGCTAAGGACGGCAATAATTCCATAGGAAATAGCCAAAAGTTTAAGTTGTTCTCTGATGGTATAACGACTACCTAAGTAAACACCAAACAGTGTAGTCCCTATTAAGCCAATACAACTTCTGAGGGTACGAGCCGGAAAATCTGACCAAAAATAGGAGGCGATCGCAATCAAAATCATCACCCAGATAACCGGACCTCTTTTAACAGAAATTAAGCACTTTTTCCACCGTAGCAATAGTAAAGCTACCGAAACCAAATAAGTCAGCAGAAACACCAGCACATTTAATCGAAAATCAAAGGAATTGATATCTGTACCATCACCCTCGCTTGCGCCGCCAGATAAAATCAGAGGCAACCAGTTAGCGCTATAATGAATAATCGCAAAAACCGTAAAACTAGATTCCAAATATTTTAAGTATTTGTCCATTAAAATATTGATGTTTTTGGTCTAAATCTACACCCGTTAACCTGTTGTGCATCATAGCATTTTTATCAGTGAAACCAAGAGAGAAATGTAAAAATTAATGTAGATTATGTAAAGTTTTGGTAAAGTTGTTGCTGTCAGGGAGTCTCCAGGCTTAATTAACCTGGTATAGGGATAGTTTGATATCTAAGAAGAACTCCTAGAAGATATTTTCGGGGGTGCGGAGCGATCGCGCCGATGGGATTTTTGGAGAGGGAAATAGCGTTGAGCATGATAGAAATACTTAGTGGACTCATTCTTGCTAATCCCATTGATCACCGTCCCCAAGATCCGCTGACCCGATCGCCCTAATATTTCCTTAGCGGCTTTAGCGCTATCGCGGTCAAGAATTCGGGGTCTAGCGACCATTAACACCCCACTAGCCATATTAGCTAAAGTTAAAGCATCGGCGGCTAATAACAATGGTGGTGTATCAATAATTACAAAATCATACTCCTCCGAAAAATTCCGAATTAAGGAAGTCATGCGTCGAGAATCCAAAAGTGCTAACGGATTGGGTGGTGTCACCCCAGCGGTCAAAATATCGAGTTGGTCAATTCCCGGCTTCACGGCTTCGGAAAGAGTCGCCTCTTCCACGAGTACATCACTTAATCCCACCGCATTAGTTAAACCCCAGATATGATGTTGAATCGGTTGTCGCATATCCCCATCAATGAGTATCACCCGATGTCCAAGCTGGGCGATCGCCGCCGCCAAATTAGCGGAAACCGTTGATTTTCCCTCCTGTGGTACGGAACTGCTTACCACAATTACCCGCACTTTGCGATCGGAACCCAAAAACTTCAAATTAGCCTGAATCATCCGATAAATTTCGCTAATTAAGGAACCGGGTGTATCCACCACCGGAACCTGTACAGAAGAGCGATCGCCTCCCGTCAAATAGCGGTAAAAAGGCGGCGCTGCAAAAGAAGGAATAATACCCAACAAAGTATATCCAAATAAATCCCTAGTTTCCGCCACAGTCCTCAGAGATTTATCTCCCATTTCCATCAACAGCAATAAAGTAGTTGAGGCGACTAATCCCCCCATTACTCCCAAAGCCAACAACGGTACTTTTGCCGTTTTTCCCTCATCTGGAACGTTAGCCGTTTCGATAATTCTGGCATTATTGGTAATCTTATTGGCTGCCACTTGTGCTTCCTCAAGATTTTGTAGTAAAGTCCGATAAGTCAGACGAGCCACCTCAGCTTTGCGCTCAAGTTCCTGCTGTTGTTGTTCTAATTGTGGCAAGATCCTAGCTCTCCTTTCCAAACCATCACGCGCCTCATAGAGAGAGTCAAGCTGCTTAGTCAAATCCAGCCGCCGAATTTCCGCATTAACAAACTCTTCAATCTTGTTATTTTTGACATCCATAACCCTGAGCAACCCGCGAGAAAAGGGTCTGCTACTACCCAAATACACTTGAATTTCTCTTTGTAACAAATTCTCCAGATTATCTCGCTTTCCCTTTAAAGAAATAATCCGGGGATTTTCATCTCGAAAACGTCTTTGTTCCTGGGCTAATTCCCCCTCCACATTCTCCAATTCTTGTAAAGCTGCTCGCACCACCGGAGACTGACTTAAAGTATTTACGGCTATAGCTTCTTCCAAGTTCAAACCCACTTGATTTCCCAAGGAATTAACCAAAGATTGCACCGCATTTAATTCAGCTTCTAAAGTAGTAATATTGCGATTTAACTGCGCCATTTCTTGTACGGATATAGCAAACTCCGTTCCCAGGTCTACTATCTCATTTCTTTCCTTAAAATCTTGAATAGATTTTTCCGCCAGAAACAACTCCTTTTGTACCCTAGGTAGCTGTTCCTGAATAAACTCTTTCGCGCCGGAAGCGTCTTGTCGAATGCTAGACACATTAGCCTCAATATAAACCTCCATCACGGTATTAATAACATCAGCAACTTCTTGGGGATTTCGGCTTTGATAGGTTAACAGAACAATATCCGTGCCGCCGATAATTCTCATATCTAAATTGCGTCTAATATCCTCTGGAGCCACGGGTTCACCATCCTCATTAGTTAAATTCAAGCGCTCAATCACTGTTTCTAACAGAGGATTAGAATACATTAATTCTATCTGGGTACTCAAAGGAGTCTGATCCGCCAATAGTGCTTTCAGTTCCCCTAACCCTTCACCAATACCAGCTAAAGAAGAAGTACGGTCTACCTTAAATAAAATTTTGCCAGAGTTTTCATAAGTTGGGGTCAAAAATTGGGTAGCATATACAGCCCCAGATACACTCAGCACAAAAACCCCCAGCAGCCAAAACCATCGGCGTTTCAATGTTTGTAAATATCTCCCTAAATCTAAATCAATAGATTCTCGGTGTTCAATATTACTAAAATCCATAACCATTACCTCTTCTCTCAAATACTACCATCTTAGGACTTTAATTATTATCTCTATCCTCTGTTAAAACATGAATGATATTCAGTACAGCAGAGATCCCAATCAGACCCCCCACAGGTCTTAACACTTCTTCAAAAGTATCGGCTACCTCAGTTAAGGCTGAACGGTTCACGACCACGACATCATCTCGTTGTAAAACGGGATTATTCGGTGCATTTAGTCCGGCTTGAAAATCAATGGAAATTTGACGACGGGAAACGGTACCATCAGGATGCAAACGCAGCAGTTGCACGGAGCCAGTATTCGCCCGCCGCTGATTAAACCCCCCCGCCACTAAGATGGCTTGATTAAGGGTTGTATTAATCGGTACTTGCAGCGCCCCTGGTTGTGCGACTTCTCCCACCACATTAACCATCATAGTTCTGGGTGAAAAACTAGCACTGGCGAGGGAAATAATCTCATCGGGTGGCACGGCACTAGCGGTAGGAATTATAATAGAATCTCCTGGCTGTAAACTCATATCCTGAGTAGCATCACCAGTGGTCAGTAATTGCCACAAATCAACAGTTATAGTCTTTAATTCACCCGCCTGAGTCAGTCTTTGTAATTGAATGCGACGCAGGTTAGCTTGAGGCTTAATACCTCCCGCCCTTTGAATAGCTTGAGTAATAGTCGGTAATTCCGGCAAATTCGCCATTCCTTCCCCCATAATATGGGTTCCCGGATTAAATACTTCCCCGACGATAACTACTTGAAAAGGGGGTACTTCCTCGGGCGCAAAATTAGCGGAATTAATCTGTCGAATAGCGACGGGATCAAGACTTTCGGCGGTGGGTACTACAATTGTATCGCGATCGCGCAAAACCAGATCTTGACTTAAATCTCCATTTTCCAACAATTCCTTGAGGTTGACGACAATATTTAGCCTGGTGGGTTCTTGTCGCTGCACCTTAACCTGAGTAATATCTGCTGATTGAGTAATCCCACCCGCCTGCTGGAGAAGCTGAGTTACTGTATAGAACTGAAATTGTCGCTCAACGGTGTTAGATGTGGAAAGGGGGAGAATGTATGTTCCCGGTCTTTGTACTTCCCCCCCAACGGCAATGCTAATGGGACGGGGTGTAATAATTCTCACGCTGGGGAATGGTTGTTGTACAAAGGGAGTATAGGCGGCGGAAATTTTCTCGGTCAGTTGAGAAACTGATAAACCAGCTACGGTAATTTGACCGATTAGAGGCAGATTGAGTGTCCCATCAGTCAAAATCAGGTATTCGCCACTGTACTCAGGAACATCGAGAATATCTACCCTTAGCAAATCTCCTGGACCGAGGGTATAGGCATCAGGAACACGAATTGAGGCGGGGGTAATAGTGGGGATGGGGATAGAAGGTTGAGTTTGCGCTAGGCTGATAGGTGTGCTGCTATGCCATATCAATAGGGACATTAACCCCCAACTCATCAGGGTTGTCGCCTGGGGAGATTTGACAGCATTAGTTATATTAGCTGGAAATGATGGCTGAGTCATAGGTGAGAGTCAAGACACTGACAGATGAAACATGGAATATACAGTTGACAATGACTTGAAGGCTGAGGGTTTCTTCCTCATGGTAACGGCTATTCTGTGAAGTGGCTAGTTATTAAGTCGTCTAACTCAGAATAGTCGGGGATAGAAGCTGATACTGATGCACCGTTTCTGATGATAACCCGATCATGCTGCGATCGCGATAGTAATTCACTGAAATTTCTGCCTTTAAAAGCGATGAGATTGGCGGAAATGCCTACCTTCAGCCTTCCTAGATTTGATAATCCCATTAGATCGGCGGCGGTTTTGGTGACGATTTGGGGCCAGTCACCTGATGGATGATCTAAATGGCCGATTCTGACTGACATTTTGAAGACTTCTAAAACGTCATGATCTCCAAAAGCATAAAAGGGATCACGACAGTTATCACTCGCGACTGTTACGGGGATTCCGGCTTGTTTTAATTCATGCAGAAGTGTGACCCCTCGCCATTTTGGGGTTTTGGGTGTATTTGAATGGTTAGAATATTGTCTATCTTGCAGATATAAATTGCACATGGGCAAGCTGACAATCCCTATATTAGATGATTTAAGCAGATTAATGGTCTGGTTAATCACTTCGGGACTCTGGACGGATAAACTGCAACAATGTCCGCAAATTATGGGATTCTCAAATTGAGATTTAACCGCATATTCGGCGATTTTATATAGGGTATTAGAATCAGGATCGCCATTTTCATCGACATGGAAATCTAAGGATAAATTCCGGTCTTTGGCTAGGTCAAATACTCGCTCCATTTGTTGATCAAGGTCACGGTTAATATAAGCGACACCCCCTAAAATGCCGCCCATTTCTGCTACTCTATCGGCTAGTTTTTCTCCTTGGGGGGTTAAGTAATAATCCAGAGATACCAGGGATACAGCTTGCAAAAATAGTCGATCGCACCATTTTTCCCGCAGACTGTTCAATACTTCCCAGCTAATTTCTGTGAGTTTTCCGGCTGAGTCTAAATGGGTGCGGATAGCCTGAGTCCCATGGGCATAACTACATTTTAAACCAAATTCCATCCGCTGATAGATATCTTCAGGGGTCCAGTATTTTTCACTATCGGAAATAGCAGTATTTAGCGCCCCGGTAAAAGTCCCGTCGGGATTAGGCGATCGCTGCCAAATATGGCCCTTATCTAAATGGGTGTGTAAGTCCACAAAACATGGCCAAACCTGTCCCCCCCGCAGGTCTACCCAGGGGATATCAGCCGTGTCTGTATTTCCAGCGGGTCGCAGTTGGCTAATTTTCCCCGATGTAATTTCCACATCGATTAATATTAGCCCCTCCCGCGTCTGTTGGCTTAACCAGTCCGGTTGGCTTACTTCCAGTAAACAGTAGGGAATATGGGCATTTTTTAGCCAGTAGCGATCGCTTTTGGGAATACTAATCATGACTACAATTTACCCCATCATGCAAAAATAACATTGTTAATATGCAAAAAGTTCATCAAACTTAGGATTTTGTAATATTAGCTACACTTTAACTGATTTTTCAGCTTTAACCTACTGATCAATTCTTAAAGTCATCGCTCAAATTTTCGGCAGCTTTAGGAGTAGTTTAATTTCCGGTTATCATTCCCTAATCACCCATATTTAGGTTGTTGTTTATGCAATTATCATAAACTTAGGGCTAGTTTTGATGTACTTATCCTCATTTTTGATATAGCCCAATCCATAAAAGTTATGATTAAATAAAGAGGCGATCGCTCATAAAGCTAGGGAAATGTAGTCCGGTGCTAGTCAACTTTACTATCAGAAAATCTCCATGACATCCATTCAAACTACCCCCAACTCGTTAACCTCTTCCGTCGGTCTGAAAATCGTGTCAGTCATTGGCTTAATTGCCTTTTCAGGATTTTATCTTAACAGTTGGCAGCAACTACTATCCAACCACTACGCACAACAGCAACCCCAAGCCGAAACCATTGTAACTGCTGTCGAAATTGTCCCAGAAACCGTAGAAACCCCAACACTAGAGGCCACCGTAACCCCCATCACCGATCCGAATGCGATCGCTGATTTAACCACCCAATTATACACCCAAATTGACCAAAACTGGCAACAGTACCCTACCTTTACCGAGAACCTAGTGTATCAGGTCTCAGTCAATCAAACAGGTGCGATCGCCCAATACAAAACCATCAACCTCGCCGCCGCCAAATATCTTAATCAGACTCCCATTCTCCAATTAAGTCAAGCCACCACCGAAAACCAACCCCAGGCTGAATTTCTCGTAGTCATGACTCCCAGTGGCACTTTACAAGTCAACCCTTGGGTTGCCCAATAGTATTCCCTTACCTGCCTTGATGATTGAGTAATTATACCAATTCATCAAGTCCTGACCCCCGCCAATTTCCACCGTTGTTTTACCCCACCATTTAATCAAAATGCTAACCGAATTATGGTCTTTAAAAGGCCGATACAAAATCCTACACCTAACCTGGTTTGCCTTCTTTCTTTCCTTTGTCGTCTGGTTCAACTTTGCACCTTTAGCCACAGCTATTCAAGACGATATGGGCTTAGAAATAAGTCAAATTCGTACCCTCGCTATTTGTAATGTTGCCCTCACAGTTCCCGCCCGGATTATTATTGGGATGCTGCTAGACAAATACGGTCCTAGAATCACCTACTCATTACTGCTAATTTATGCAGCAATTCCCTGTACAGCATTTGCCTTAGCCCAAAACTTTAATCAATTAGTAATTTCCCGTTTAGCCCTCAGCATAGTGGGTGCAGGATTTGTAATTGGTATCCGCATGGTAGCCGAATGGTTCCCCCCCAAAGAAATCGGTTTAGCCGAGGGAATTTATGGCGGTTGGGGTAATTTTGGTTCCGCCGCCGCTGCCTTTAGCTTACCCACTCTAGCAGCAATTTTAACCTTCGGTTCTGGGGGGGTAATTAACTGGCGAGTAGCCGTAGCATTAACAGGAATTATCGCCGCTGCTTATGGTGCTTTCTACTTCTTTAACGTCCAAGATACCCCCCCAGGAAAAGTCTATCAAAAACCCAAACGCGCCAGAGGTTTAGAAGTGACCACCCCCAAAGACTTCTGGTTTTTGATGCTCATGAATATTCCCCTAGTTGGTGTTTTGGCTATCCTAGCTTGGCGTTTAAGTAAAGTAGGTTTCTTGACCTTACCGCAACTTTATATCGTTTGGGTAGCCTTATTCGGTTTATACCTTTTCCAAGGTTATAACTGCTGGGAAGCGAATAAAGAACTAATCCTTGGTCACAAACACTATCCCCCCGCAGACCGTTACAATTTTTCCCAAGTTGCTATTTTGGAATTGACCTATTTTGTCAACTTCGGCTCAGAATTAGCTGTGGTGTCAATGCTTCCCGCTTTCTTTGAGAATACTTTTGGACTCAGTAAACCAGCCGCTGGAATGATAGCTGCTAGTTATGCTTTCATGAACCTAATGTCTCGCCCCGGTGGAGGTCTAATTTCTGATAAATTAGGTAGCCGTAAAAATACCATGGCGGTTCTGACTGCGGGAATGGCATTTGCTTATTTAATTATGGGTCGAGTTAATGGTGGTTGGTGGCTACCTTTGGCGGTACTTTTAACCATGACTTGTTCATTCTTTGTACAAGCTGGGGAAGGTTCATCTTTTGCGATCGTTCCCCTCATTAAACGCCGTGTTACTGGACAAATTGCCGGAAATGTTGGGGCTTATGGAAATGTGGGTGCAGTCGTTTATCTAACACTATTTAGCCTATTTCCAGAAGGTGATATCGGCAACCGAATTTTCTTCGAGATGTTAGGAGTAACTAGCATGATTGTCGCTTTCCTCTGTTGGTTTTTCCTCAAGGAACCTCAAGGGTCTTTTGCTGACCATCATCAAGAAGAATTACAAGCCAACGAAGACATTATCCCTGTCGCCAAATAACTCCTAAATAGGGGCGGGTTATTAACTAGCATCAAATTAGCTACTCGCCCCTGAACCGACAATAATTCCCTATCCTTCCTAGATGACTATCCTCCGTGGTTACGGTGATTAACTTCCGGTTGGGGTGGATTGATTAATTAATTGGCTGATTTTAGCAGATAATTAATCACAGTCAACTCCCCCCAATTGCCAGCAAATAAGTGGCTGATATACTATAATCAAAACTGCCACAATTACCACCCATTAATCTAAAATGACTGAATTAACAAAAACTCTTTGTCCTTACTGCGGTGTTGGTTGCGGCTTAGAAGTTTTACCCCCCGCACAACCCGGAAAAGCGACAAATAGAGACTCCCAAGGAAATCCAATTTGGCAAGTTAGAGGCGATCGCACTCACCCCTCCAGCCTCGGTAAAGTTTGCGTCAAAGGCGCAACAATTGCCGAAGCCATAGACAAAAACCGCCTGAAATATCCCATGATCCGAGAGACCCTCGATCAACCTTTTCGTCGCGCCACCTGGGATGAAGCCTATAACCTTATTGTCAACCGCATTCAAACCGTCCGCCACACCATGGGGGCTGATGCTATCTGTATGTATGGTTCAGGTCAATTCCAAACCGAAGACTATTACATCGCCCAAAAGCTAATTAAAGGCTGTTTGGGAACCAATAATTTTGATGCCAATTCCCGCCTGTGTATGTCTTCAGCCGTCTCCGGTTATATCAAAAGTTTCGGTTCAGACGGTCCCCCCTGTTGTTATGACGACCTAGAAAAAACCGACTGTGCCTTTTTAATTGGCACTAATACCGCTGAATGTCACCCCATAGTTTTTAATCGTTTGCGGGTTCACCATAAGAAAAATCGCCAAGTCAAAATGATTGTGGTGGACCCTCGCCGCACCCAAACCGCTGAAGCCGCAGACCTACATTTAGCCATCCGTCCCGGAACCGATATTGACCTACTTAATGGTATAGCAAACCTCTTAATGCGTTGGGGTTTTATAGATTCTTTATTTATTGATGAATGTACCAAAGGATTCCCTGATTATATGCAGGTAATCCAATCTTATCCCCCGGAATTAGTAGCCAGAACCTGTGGTATTCGTCTGGATGATATTGAACAAGCTGCTAGGTGGTGGGGTGAGTCTCAACGAGTTTTATCTATGTGGTCAATGGGGATAAATCAGTCTTCCGAAGGGACTGCGAAAGTGCGGACTCTGATTAACCTTCATTTGATGACTGGAAATATTGGTAAACCTGGGGCGGGTCCTTTTTCTTTAACAGGTCAACCTAATGCTATGGGAGGTAGAGAAGCGGGAGGACTTGCCCATATTTTACCCGGTTATCGAGTTGTCACAAATCCCCAACACCGGAGAGAGGTTGAGCAATTTTGGGAACTAGAACCCGGTCAGATTTCTGACCAAGTGGGTTTGAATGCTTGGGAAATGATTACCGGATTAGAAACTGGTAAAGTGGGGTTATTATGGGTGGCGGCGACTAATCCAGCAGTCAGTATGCCGGATTTAGAAAGGACTAAAGCGGCTTTAATGCGATCGCCTTTTACCATTTATCAGGACGCTTATTATCCTACAGAAACCGCTGAATATGCCCATATTTTACTACCCGCCGCCCAGTGGGGAGAAAAAACCGGGACTATGACTAATTCTGAACGGGTCGTCACTTTATGTCAGGCTTTTCGTCAACCCCTAGGAGAAGCTAAAGCCGACTGGGAAATTTTCGCCGAAGTAGGGCGGAGGTTAGGTTTTCCAAAACCATTTAATTTCGCTAATTCCGCTCAAGTTTACCAAGAATTTGTCCGCTTAACTCGTAACCGTCCCTGCGATTTATCTGGGTTGAGTCATCATCGTTTAATGGTTTCTGGTCCTATTCAATGGCCTTGTCCTGAGACGGAAACCGAAATTAATCGCACCCCTAAACGTTTATATACTGATTTACGATTTAATACCCCTGACGGTCGCGCACAATTTGCGGCTTATTACTCCAAAGGATTAGCTGAACCCCCAGATCCAGATTATCCTTTAGTGTTGACAACGGGGAGATTATACGGCCATTGGCACACTCAAACACGAACCGGGAGAATTGAGAAAATCCGCAAAATGCACCCCACTCCTTTTATGGAAATTCACCCCAAAGATGCCCAGAAATTAGGCATTGAATCCGGCAATTTAGTGCAAGTGCGATCGCGCCGTGGAAAGGCTTATTTTCCCGCTCAAATTACTAAAGCGATCGCACCGGGAACTGTATTTGTACCCATGCACTGGGGCGCTTTATGGGGAGATAATACCGAAGCCAACGCCATGACTCACCCTGAATGTTGTCCTGAGTCTAAACAACCAGAATTAAAAGCCTGTGCCGTACAATTATCAATAGTTAACCCCGAATTATTACCAACTTCACAAACCCAACCTAACCAACAAAAAATCAATCCAACTATTCCCGTCTAAATACCTCCGCTGGGAGGGTACATGATGAATTATTAAAACCGGGTTTTTCCTGCCATAGCAACCCCAAAACCCGGTTTCTCCTGATGATTAATTATCTGTATTGCGTTTGGAATGTTCTTTTAAAACCCATCCCATCAGAGACACAGGACCTTTAGAAACTGGCTCATGGGCAAGTTTTTTTGATTGTTTATTATACTGAGATTTAAACAAAAATTTATGAATCGACTTGTACACCTTGCCAACTTCTGGGTTCGAGGAATTAGACTCCTCAATCTTTGGCAGAGAGTCTATATGCCACCAAGTTATTAATTGATAAGCAGATACACCACCCAAAAAGCTACACAGCAGACTAAATGGCAGCGAATAGCCTACCCAAAAAAAGCCCCCCATAAACAATAAACCAATCACTAATCCGGTGGTTATTGCGCCTGTAGTAGTTGGAGAATCTGACATGGCTCGGCTACTCCATTTAATAGATAAGTTGTTTTAGACCTCATCCAAATCTTCACAAAGTTGTTGTAAATTTTGGTGTTCTAAGCGACGGGAAGATCGGCGATATTTTTTAGACTGCAATTTAGGTTCATATTGTTTTCCCCCTCCAGATTTACTTTTAGATTTGAGGCGATCCTCCTCTAGTGGTTGATGTTGAGACGTTTCCCAAGCCTCGATCGCCTCCTCAAGAAAATGGAGATATTGGGGGTATCTTTCCCAGTCTCCACGCACCACACATGATGGTTCTTCGCGGTGCAAACAATCATCAAATTGACACTTACCCTTAGTTAAGCGATCGCGAATTTCCGGGAAATAATTACCCAACTGGTGAGGGTCGCATTGCAATTCCGGTTGATTAAACCCCGGAGTATCAGCCAGGAAAC
Organism: Limnospira sp. PMC 1279.21; assembly: GCF_032349615.1. NCBI lineage: Bacteria > Bacillati > Cyanobacteriota > Cyanophyceae > Oscillatoriales > Sirenicapillariaceae > Limnospira > Limnospira sp. PMC 1279.21. The sequence goes on from NZ_JARPLU010000026.1 coordinate 30,608, forward strand.
CCCCGTTATGTAATTCAAACAATTCCACATGGCGGGTAGTATGCCGTCCTCGCCCCAATTTTCCCGACACTTCCCCCACCCGCAAATGACTATTAGGAATCAGTTTATTAATCAAACTAGACTTCCCCACACCAGACGGACCAGAGATAGCCGTAGTTTTCAGGCGCAAGCGATCCAGCAGAGAATTAGCAGTGCCAGAAACCTGGTTTCTATCACCATCTCTAGTGAGGGAAGGCGAACTTTCCCCGAAACCGGGTTTGTCCAACCCAGCCGAATTTGATGATAAATTCAGAGTCGGCGAAGTTTCCATGCGATCGCCCTCAAAGCGATATTCAACCCCATGATAGACACTAATCATCAAAGGGTCATATCCCCAGCCTCTCATGCGATCGTACCATTGTCGGAGGCTATCAGGGGGCAGTAAATCGCACTTATTAAAGCACAAACTCACCTCCAACCCAGTAGACTCCGCCTTGAGTAGAAAGCGGCTGAGAGTCACCGGATCTGGGTCGGGTTCAGCCACTGCAAACACCAATAATAAATGGTCTGCATTAGCAATACTAGGGCGCGCCAGCTCAGTTTTACGGGGTAAAATCTCAGAAATCACCCCTCTACCCCCCTGCCAGTCTGGACAGGAGACCACCACGCGATCGCCCACCATCACCTTCTGACCAATTTTCTTTAAACGAGCGCGACAGGTACAAAGCAAAGTCATCCGTTTAGCTTCCCCCCCGGCCCCATTCCCAGACGGAGACTGGTCAGGACTCAGACAAACCTGATAAAAATTAGCCTGACCAGCAACTACCGTTCCCATTATGCGATCAGCCGTCATAAACTCTTCACAGGCGGACAACGAACCATAATCGCAAAAAACTCTCCGCGATCGCAAACCTCCTCAATAGCATATCCTTCCATCACCAAGCTATCAGGAACCTGTTCAATAGGTTCGCCGCCATCTAACCACACCTCCAGCAAAGTCCCCGGTGTCATTTGTTGCAGACGCAACTTAGTCCGCACAAAATTAATCGGACAGGGGGTGCCGCGCAAATCAAGTTTAGCATCAGCCGAATAAGTATCTGAACCAGTCATAGACTCTTCACACAAAAGGAACAATCAATCCAAGCCATCAATCGAATGTTTTACTTTTGGAACAAATTACCAAGGAACCCTTCCAGGCCTCCTTTTCCGGTACGTTCTCCCTTAATTTGGGCCAACTGTTCCAAAAGTTCTCGCTCCTCATTAGTAATCCGGGTAGGAATATCAATCAAAATTGTAATCAAGTGATCTCCCCGACTCACCGGATTTCCCAAACGAGGGACACCCTGATTTTCCAGAGTTAGCACCGTATTCGGTTGTGTCCCCGCCGGAATAGTTAAAGAAGTCGTACCCTGAACCGTTTCCACCTCCAAAGTACAGCCTAAAATCGCTTGCAGGTAAGAGATTTTCACCTCCGACAGGATATTAATACCATCACGTTTAAAATTCGGTGTCGAGTCCACCGACAGAAATACATACAAATCCCCCGCCGGGCCACCTCGTTTTCCCGAATCTCCCTCATTAGATACCCGCAACCGCGTGCCATTATCTACCCCAGCCGGAATTGTAATTTTCAGCTTTTTAGTTACCTCTTTCAGGCCTTCTCCACCACAACTGACGCATTTTTCCTCAATCATCTGTCCAGTACCATTACAGGTAGGACAAACCGAAACCTGAGTAAAGCTACCAAAGGGAGTACGAGTCGCCCGCCGCACTTGACCACTACCCCCACAGGTAGAACAAGTTTTAGGAGAAGTTCCCGGCTTCGCCCCCGTCCCATTACAAGTCTCACAGGTTTCTAAGTGACGGATACGGATTTCCTTTTCCCCGCCAAAAATAGCCTCTTTAAACTCCAAGCGCAAATCTAAGCGCAGGTCATCCCCTCGCGTAGGTCCCGTGCGTCGTCTGGCTGCCGTAGGGCCGCCCATACCCCCACCAAAACCACTGAAAAAACTTTCAAAGATATCAGCAAAACTATCGCCAAAGTCCTGACCATAGCCCCCTGCACCAGCACCAGATACCCCAGCTTCCCCAAAGCGATCATAACGGGCGCGGATTTCCGGTTCCGAAAGCACCTCATAGGCGCGGTTGATTTCCTTAAACCTTTCTTCAGCCCCCGGCTCCTTATTTACATCCGGGTGATATTTACGAGCCAGACGACGGTAAGCTCGTTTAATTTCTTCCTTGTCTGCGTCGCGGGAGACACCGAGGACATCATAGTAATCGCCTGCCATAAAGCTTTTTTCTAAAAATTAATTACTAAAACTACAGAACAAACCTAGAGTTAGGTCTTTCCTTAACTAGGGGTTGGATTAAGCATAAACTACCAACCCCACCGTTTAGGGAAACCCCTATTTTACATCATCCCACATCCCAACCTTTAATGGGACCATTTAACCGTTAGCGGTCAACTTATCTCTATGAACCACCCAGACTTTGGCTCTCAGAGCCCTCTAATTCTTTAGATTCTGTCTCGTCACTATTGCCGATTTCAGAGTCCATGTCAGAGTCTGTGCTTTCATCTTCTTCTGAGTCTAGCATCTGGGGTTCTTCAGTCGCTGACCCATTCCCCCTATCTCCCTGCTCATGTGCTGCATAAACCGCAGAACCTAGCTCATAGAGCAAATTTTGGAAACTCTCAACTTGTCGTTGCATATCCCCTAAAGAGATTTTGGGGTCGTTAACTGCTTTCTTTAAAGCGGCTGCTTCGGTTCGGGTTCGCTCTTTAAGTTCATTACTAATTGCTTTGGCATTGTTCTTTAATGTCACCTTACAATTATAGAACAGGGTCTGGGATTGATTTTTCAACTCGGCAATCAGTCTGTGGGCTTCGTCTTCCTCGGCGTAAAGCTCTGCCTCCTGTCGCATTCGCTCAATTTCCGTCTCGCTCAGTCCTCCGGTATTGGTGATTTGAATACTTTGCTCTCGGCCTGTGCCACGATCTATAGCAGATACTTTCAATATCCCATTAGCATCAATATCAAAAGATACCTCAATTTGTGGCACACCCCGTTTAGCGGGAGGAATGCCAGTCAGTAGGAACTTACCCAGGCTTTTGTTATCTTTAACCATGGCTCGTTCCCCTTGCAGCACATGAATTTCCACAGAGGTTTGTCCGTCGGTGGCGGTGGAGAACATTTGGGAACGACTGGTGGGAATGGTAGTATTGCGTTCGATGATTTTGGTGAACACTTCCCCTAGGGTTTCTAAACCCAGGGACAAAGGGGTGACATCCAAAAGCAGTAGGTCTTTGACTTCTCCTCCCAAAATCCCGGCTTGGATTGCTGCTCCTAGGGCTACCGCTTCATCGGGGTTAACAGAGCGATCGGGACTGCGATCGCCAAAATGTTTACTAATTGCTTGCTGTACTGCGGGAATTCTGGTTGAACCTCCCACCAAAATGATTTTATCAATATCCTGGGGTTCTAAACTGGCATCTTTGAGGGCTTGGGTTACTGGTTCGAGGGTACTTTTTACCAGGTCTCCCACTAAAGTTTCAAATTCCGAGCGACTCAGTTCTAGTTCTAGGTGCTTTGGTCCTGAGTCATCAGCACTGATGAATGGCAAGTTAATCGAGGTTTTGGTGCGATTAGAAAGTTCGATCTTCGCTTTTTCCGCTGCTTCGCGCATCCGTTGCAGAGCCATTTTGTCCGATGTTAGATCAATCCCTTCTTGTTTTTTAAAGGTTTCTACCATCCACATCACCAGACAGTTATCAAAGTCATCCCCTCCCAGGTGGTTATTCCCAGATGTGGATCTTACCTCGTAAATTCCATCTCCCAACTGGAGGATAGATACATCAAAAGTGCCTCCCCCTAGGTCAAAAACCAGAATGGTTTGGTCTTGGTCTTGTTTATCCAAACCATAAGATAGGGCTGCTGCTGTGGGTTCGTTGATGATACGCAACACATTTAAACCCGCAATAGTCCCCGCATCCTTGGTGGCCTGGCGTTGAGCATCTGTGAAGTAAGCCGGAACCGTAATCACCGCTTGATCAACAGTTTCCCCTAAATAGGCTTCGGCATCTTCTTTGAGTTTTTGCAACACCATCGCCGATATTTCTTGCGGCGTGTAGACCTGATCACGAATTTTGACATCTACTGTATTATCTTTACCAGAGACGCACTTATAGGGAACTCGCGATCGCTCCACTTCCGTATCTTCCCAGCGTCTGCCAATAAATCGCTTAATACTAAATATGGTATTCTCAGCATTAGTCACCGCTTGTCGTTTACCAAGCTGACCAATTAAGCGATCGCCATATTTACCAAAACCCACAATACTGGGTGTAGTCCGTCCCCCTTCTGAACTGGAAATAACTACAGGTTTACCCCCCTCCAGAACCGCCACACAACTATTAGTCGTACCTAAGTCGATGCCAATGACCTTTCCCATAGCTCCTCATCGATAAATTTGTGCAATGAATGGTAGAGCCATCCCCGTTCTAACATAAGAGCCTAGAAGCTAGACCCACTTACTACATAAGTCTACCCCCCTTTCCCTGGCTGTATAACACTTAGGGCGCAGTAGTTGCGCCCATTGAGTTGATTTAGGCGATTAATCCTCAGAACCTTCTGCTGGTGGCTCCTCTGTGGTATCTGAGAGTTCTGGTTCTGTAGCTACTTTCACCATGGCATGACGTAAGACGCGATCGCCTAGTATATACCCCCGCATCAGTTCTTCAATCACTGTTCCCTCTGGATACTCACTCGTCGGTTGGCGCATCACCGCCTCATGGAGATTAGGATCAAACTGTTCACCCTCTGGGCGCATGGGGGATACTCCAATTTGTTTGAGACACTCCACCATCTGTTTATAAACCCCCTGATAGCTTTTGTGAATGTTCATTTCACCATCATTTTGGGGTTTAATATGGGCTCTGGCTCGCTCAAAGTTATCGATCACTGGCAAAAGCTGCGCGATCGTGGAACACTTGATATTGAGTTCGAGGTCTTCTTTTTCCTTCTGTGTGCGCTTACGGAAGTTCTCAAAATCAGCAGCCAGTCGCTGATATTGACTGGTCATATCCATCAGTTGAGTCTGAAGGGACTCTCGCGCTTGAGCTATGGTCTGCAACTGCTCATTAAGCTGTTCATTGGCAATATAAATCGGATCGGAACTCATTTCCGCGTCCTTCGCTTCCTCACCATCATCAGCGATCGTTGCTTGCTCCAATGTTAAATCAGATTCAGTATCCGTTTGTTGGTCAATCTGTTCAGGATCAACAGACCCAGGATCTGATGCTACAGGTTCTGTAGTCTCATCTATTTTGTCACTTGTCGAATTAGGAACCATGTCTTCCTGCTTGTTATCGTCCATAATAGAAAATTGAGCGACGGCATCCCTGAGCCTACAGCCTAGGGAAAACTCCGCTCTCCGTTAACGTGCTTTCGTGATCTTGATCCATTTTAATACTACAGGCGCGATTCGTTCAGGCATCCAATAGGCTTCAAATACCTAAAATCATCCCATAGTAACACTTTCATGCCCTCGGCTGCATATAATCAACTTAATTCGGCGATCGGTTACCTTACCAAAGAAATTGTCTTGAGTACCACGGGGCAGGTGGGAACTTGGATAATAAATCCAAACCCTTGGGGAGATTTGACCTCTACTCTGGTTTGAGTAATCCTGCTAGATCAAGTTAAGTCTATGAACGAAGAATCCTCGACCCTTTAGGGCGAGAAGTGTCAAAATAAACCTATCACCGACGGAGGTAGGAAAACATATTCACCCTTTGGCAAGTTGAGCTTTAGCACCAGGTAAATAGGGCTAATGTCCTCAGTCCCTAGTTGTGGATATAGCACCAGCGGTTAAACTGTAAATTAACAGTGAGACTTCCATACTCACCCAAGAAACTTTCCCAACTTTTTGGGGAAGCCTAGACATAAGGACCTGACTCCAGCTATGACCAATACATCATCCCCCCGGCGAACTGCTCTTGTTGCTCAAAGTGCAACTCCCTTTGGTAATAAACTTATTCAGTCAGGATATATTGACCCTGAGCGACTACAGCAGGCTATTCAGGACTCTCGTGGCGGAAAACCTCTCACCGAAGTTCTCGAATCCATTACCGGTCAGCCTCTACCCCCGGAATTAGCCCGTCACTATAAAAAACAACAGCTATTTGAGTTAAAAATTGTCTATGGGGTTGAGGCCTTTGACCTAGAAATAGATCAGATTTCGGTGGCTGAACTAGAAGAAATCATCAAAAAGCTGGAAACTTCTATTGAGACCTGCAAACGACATCGTTTTGTGCCTTGGAAAATCATCGAGTCGGAGCCAACTCCTAGCGTGATGATGGCAATGGTTGACCCAGATAACCTGAGTGCTTTGGATGAGTTGAGAAACCAAATCCTGCGTCCGGTAGGATGGAAACTACAGCGGCGGGTTATTACTCAAGAAGATTATGACAAACTGATTACAGCCTACGGTGAGGAGGAAGTTAAGCGCAAGCAAGTAGAAGCGGCTCGGGAGGAAGAGAGAAAACTCCAGTTTGGCGAGGGTGAGTTTGAGGATGTAGAACTGGTAGAAGCCTCCGATGACATGGGGGACATGAACCTCGATGCACAGCTCCAAGAGGCGGAAACTGCACCAGTTATTAAGGCTGTGAATGTGATTCTGGCTAAAGCTCTGTCCGAGGGTGTTTCTGATATCCATGTGGAACCCCAAGAGCATGATATACGGATTCGGATGCGTAAAGATGGGGTTTTGCAGGAGTATTTTACTTTCCCGAAAAAGGTGGTTTCTGCTATTACCTCCCGCTTTAAAATTATTGCCGATCTTGATATCGCTGAACGTCGCCAAGCTCAGGATGGCCGGATTCGTCGGGTTTATCAGGGCCGGACGGTGGATTTTCGGGTTAATAGCCTGCCGAGTCGCTATGGGGAAAAGATTGTTCTGCGGATTCTTGATAGTTCTTCGACTCAATTGGGTTTGGATAAGTTGATCTCTGACCAGGAAACTTTGGAAATGGTCCGGGAAACTGCTAGTCGTCCTTTTGGGTTGATTTTGGTAACCGGGCCTACGGGTTCTGGTAAATCTACATCCTTGTATTCGGTTTTGGCAGAGCGCAATGATCCGGGTATTAATATTAGTACGGCGGAAGACCCGATTGAGTATGCTCTACCTGGTATTACCCAATGTCAGGTGATTCGGGAAAAAGATTTGACTTTTGCTAATATCCTGCGGGCATTCTTACGACAAGACCCTGATGTTTTGCTAGTGGGGGAAACGCGGGACTTGGAAACGGCGAAAACTGCTATTGAAGCGGCTCTGACGGGACACTTGGTTTTAACTACTCTTCACACTAATGATGCGGCGGGGGCGATCGCTCGTTTGGATGAGATGGGAGTTGAGCCGTTCATGGTATCTGCGGCTCTGTTGGGTATCCTGGCTCAACGTTTGATGCGGCGGGTATGTACTGAATGTCGTATACCCTATACCCCAACTCCCCAAGAATTTGGTCGTTATGGTCTTTCTGCTTCTGGGGAGGTGGATATTACTTTCTATAAGGCAAATACTGTTCCGGCAGATCAACGCCGGGGACTAGCCGATCGCGGCGAGTTATGTAAAAAATGTGGTGGTCTAGGCTATAAGGGCCGGGTTGGGGTTTATGAATTCCTTAAAGTAACGGAGCGGATGCAAATTCTGATTACTAAGGGAGCGCCCACTGAACAAATTAAGGAGGCTGCTGTTGAGGAAGGGATGAAAACTCTCTTAGCCTACAGTTTGCAGTTGGTGCGTGAAGGCCATACAACTTTTGAGGAGGTGGAACGGGTAACCTTTACAGATTCGGCTCTGGAATCGGAGTTGAAGGCTAAACGGAAGCAGGGTTTGACCTGTAAAGGATGTGCGGCGGAATTAAAGCCGGAATGGTTGGACTGTCCCTATTGTTTGACTCCTCGGTTTACTATGTAAACAGCCTTTGAGTAGTCTTGGGCTGGGAACTTGAGATCACGTTATGAACCCACCCGGACAAAAAATCATTCACAATAGAAGGAGCATGATTTAATCTCAAATTAGGTTAACATTTTACGGCAATACGGTATAATACCAAGTATGGTGCGAGACCTTCGGGTATGAAATCGAC
>NZ_JARPLU010000260.1:0-4607 GCF_032349615.1 Limnospira sp. PMC 1279.21
TTTTTGGTCTTCTTAGTCATCTCGTCCTCTCCATTATACGTCCTAACTTTCCTGTTTTGTGCTATAATTATCACCCTCGTAGGGTGCGTCACAGGGATAACCTATCGGGTCAACGGCCAATTTTGTTCATCTGACGCACCGCCCCTATCGTGGTCAAGAAACCGGGTTTCTAAGCAAACGGTGGGGTGGGAGAACTAACAGCAGAACCCGCCTCTACAATTAATAATTATCACCCTCGTAGGGCGCGTCACAGGGATAACCTATCGGGTCAACGGCCAATTTTGTTCATCTGACCCACCGCCTTTAGCCGGAGAAATTCGCCCAATTGTTCGGTAAAATAAATTACCATATTAATCAAAACCGGAAAGACAATTAGGTATAAAGCATGACCGCAACCACATCAAAACCCGTTTCCGCCATTCCCGAATTTTGTCAGGGCATCCAGTATTTTAGCGAAACATTCCCCAGATTAGAAACTTACGGTCAGAAGCCAGCCATAGCTGAGGGGAAAGTGGCTATTTCCGACCCTAAAGACCCCGTAGCAGTATATCAAACCCTGCTGTACGCGGACGCGCTGCGGTACTTAATTCTACAGGTAACAGGTAGTAAAGCATCAGGACACCCAGGGGGTTTCGCCAGCCAAGCGGAAGCCTATGCAGCCTTAGTCATGCTGGGTTATAAAAATATTATTACGGAAGTGGGACACCATGCGCCAGGCTTCTATAGCGCGGTTTTCCTCGATCGCTCCTTAGAAGACATGGAAATCTACACCGTGCAACAACTGCGCGATCGCTTCCGGGAAATGCACGGACTGCTGGGGCATCTTTCCGGTTATATTCCCGGTCTACTGAACCCCGCCGGACCCCTAGGACAAGGTCAGCATTTCGCCATGGCCGCCGCCCTCTTACACAGGGACAAACTCTTCCCCTTCACCCTAGGTGATGGTGGTATGGGAGAGCCTTACCCCATGAGCAGCATGGCGCATTTTAACACAGCCTATCCTAATGTAACCAACTTCCTGCCCATATTAGTTTGGAATGGCTACAGCCAGGAACATCACAGCATGGTCTCCACTAAAACTAATGAGGAAATGATCGCCTATTGGAAAGGTAACGGCTTCAAAGAAGTCTTGCTAGTCGATGCTAAAGACTTCGACGACCAAAACCAACCCGGAGATTATGTTGATAGTACCGCTTTTTCCATTGATCGGCGCATGGCTTTCACCCAGGCGGTGATGGAAACAGTAGACAAAGCCGCAAAATCCGCCCTAAATGGTACATTGACCGTATTTATTATTAAACAACTCAAAGGGGCCGGTGTTCATGCCCGGGGTGCGAAATCCCATAATCTCTATCCCGGAGATACCCTCGACAGTCCCCATATTATTAAGGCCCTCCAGGAGCGATCGCTACCAGTAGCCGCTTGGGAGTTGGTGCGTAAAAACATTGAACGAGCAGGCGGTGGTCCCGCTTCTAAGACAGTCGTAACTGAGTTTGAGTACCCGATCGCCGATTTGGGTACACTCCCCTTAGAAGAATATAAAGTCGGCGGTGATCCGAAAGTCGCAACTACCGCTATGGGGGCGATCGTTGGTCATGTTGGCCAAAAAGACCCCCATTTTCTCGTCACCAACGCCGATGGTAACGCCGCTTCCGGTATTAACAACATTAACCAAGCCCTGAAAATTATTCACCCTACCCCTGATGATACCTATTTCCAGGGACCCAATGGACAGGTTTATGAGCCACTCAGTGAAGACGCTTGCGCCGGAATGGCTGCAGGTTTAGCCTTAATGGGCGCACGGACTCTGTGGTGTTCCTACGAGTCTTTTGCTATTAATGGTTTACCGATTTGGCAAACTGTCACCCAGGCTATGGCTGAGTTGCGCCACCTCACCCCCTCCACCATTACCTTATTTACCGCCGGCGCTTTGGAACAGGGACGCAACGGCTGGACTCACCAACGCCCGGAAATTGAGGCTTATTTTGCCGCTATGTTACGCAACGGTAATGTTTTCGCTCTGTTTCCCCCAGATGCCAATAGTATCCAGGTCTGTTATCAATGGGCACTCAATACTAAAAATAAGGGCATTACTATTACTGCTAGTAAGTCACCTTTACCGATTCGTACTACCTTTGAACAAACCCGCCAAGGCTTGCGAGATGGAGCCGTGATTTTGGAAGAAGTCAAAGGTGATAAAACTGTCGTTTTTGCTGTCATTGGAGATATGACTTTAATCCCCGTTTTTGAGGCGGCGGCTTACCTGGAAACCGAGGGAATTGGTACTCGCATTGTCTCCGTGATTAACCCCCGCCGTTTGTATCGTCCTACTGATGTCGCTTGGGATACTTGTTCCGAACCTGATGGCGATTTTATCAGTGATGAACTCTTCGATAATTTGTTTGGTGGGGATGCTTTGATTGGGGTGACAGGCGGCGCTAGTTTGATGCTGGAACCGATTATGTTGCGTAGTAGTGTCCGCCGCGATACTTTCGCCTGGAAACGGGGAGAAACTACTTCTAGTGCGGGTCAGTTGATGGCTTTTAATGGCTTGACTGCTGAGACTTTGACTAAAAGAGCGATCGAGTTAATCCACTAGGTTTAACTGGTTTTTCCTGCGTGTCCGTTGGGGGGGAGGAGTATTCCCGTTTTCCGTCATTCTCCCCGACCCCCCCCTACTTCTTCCTACTTCTTCCTAGGACTCGACACCCTTCCAACTCTGATTGGTGTCACAATATAATCTTGATGTAATCTGCAATTATACCTTATGTATCTAACTTGGTTGGACAGTAACTCTTGGTTAGTGGAGATGGCTGGTAAGTCTATCCTGGTTGACCCTTGGTTGGTGGGGTCTTTGGTGTTTGGTAATTTACCCTGGTTATTTAAAGGGGAAAAACAGAAAACTCGCCCCATTCCCGAACGCATTGATGCTATCCTTCTGTCTCAGGGGTTGGAAGATCATGCTCATATTCCTACCTTAAAAATACTCGATAAAAATATTCCCGTCGTCGCTTCCCCTAATGCGGCTAAGGTGGTGCGAGAATTGGGTTATACTCAGGTTCATTCTTTGAATCATGGGGAGACTTTTCAACTGGGCGCGAGCCTCGAAATTAGGGCGGTTCCCGGTTCCCCTATTGGTCCGACTTTGGTGGAAAATGGCTATGTTATCTCTGATACTACTACTCACCACAGTCTCTATTATGAACCCCACGGCTATCATTCCCCCACTTTGAAAGAATTGGCTCCCATTGATGTCGTAATTACTCCTATTATGGATTTGGCTTTACCCTTGATAGGTCCCATTATTCGTGGCACAAAATCCGCCCTAGAGTTAACCAAAATGGTACAGCCACAGGTGATATTACCAACCGCCGCCGCTGGTGATGTCTCCTATGAGGGATTATTAGTTGCGGCTTTAAAGGTAGTCGGAAACCTAGAAGATTTTCGCTCTCTCATCGCTCGCAATAACCTGAAAACTCGCGTGCTTAATCCGCAGGCGGGTGAACGTTTTGCCATTGATTTATAGTTGGCTTTCCATAGAGGCGATCGCATTTTTCCCCAGCCGGGAATTTCGGAAAAGTAAACCTAGGTGGCAAAAAAAAATTTTCTGGGCGCGCCCCCGCGCTTTTTTTTCAGAAAACCCTATCTTTTTCAGGGAGTCCGTGCTACAGTATAAGATAATGGCGATAGTTGCGAAAATATTATTTTGGCTCACATCTAATTATGTGATATACTCCTATCATAGCCGACTAGCGCCGCCGTGTCAACCCCCTTTTCACTACTTTTTGATATACTAGATCACACTGGTAGCAATTTTCGTGGCGAGAATGCCAGCTTGTTCGATCATAAATACCCTTGCATCCGGGCTAGGGTCATCAGTGTAAATTGCAAATATAAAATATCTATGTCTGCTCTATAAAACTTAAACAAAACCGGACATAGCCGGATATTGATGTTTATTTCTGGCTTCGTCCGGGACTGTCGGCAGCACCCCGTCCACAAGTGTAATCGTCGGAACCAGGCGATTTTTCTAAATTTATACTGGCGTTCAAATCTCTATCAATCTTCAGGCCACAGTTTGGACATTCAAAAGTCCGACGGACTAGGGGCATTTTTTGACGATAACCGCAATTAGAACAAAGTTGACTGGATGGATAAAATCTATCGGCAATAATCAACTTTGAACCATAACGTTCTGCCTTGTCACCTAGTTGCCGACGGAACTCATAAAATGAAGCATCAGCGATAGAACCCGCCAAACCATGATTTTTCAGCATACCTGACACATTCAAATCTTCAATGACTACTTGGCTGTGGTTTTTAGCCAAAAAAGTAGTGATTTTATGAATCGTGTCACGGCGAATATTAGCTACTCTTTGATGTAGCTTTTGAACTTTTAAGAGACATTTGGCCCGATTTTTTGAGCCTTTGACTTTGCGACTTAAATGACGTTGTAATCTGGCTAGTTTTTTGGTCGCTGCTTTATAAGCCTTGGGATTAGAGAATTGGGTCCCATCGGAGCAAGTCGCCCAATTGTTAATTCCTAGGTCTACCCCGATTCTCTCTCGATATTTCGGTGTAATTTCTGGTGTGATTTCTACGAAAAA
>NZ_JARPLU010000261.1:0-4553 GCF_032349615.1 Limnospira sp. PMC 1279.21
GTTTTGTGGCCATGCTCTTAGGCAAAAGCCTTGAATTTGTGCCAGTCGGTAATTTGGTGGCTATGACCAGGTGGGCGATTAGGTTTAGGGAGGAAGTCGCCGGTGTGTTCTTTTCTTTGCAGCCAGAGATTGATGGTGTTCCTGCTGACATGGAAAACTTGACTGGCTTCGGTTTTGGGTATACCGTCTAGTTCAATTGCATTAATAACTTTTTGTCTAAGGTCGTAACTGTAGGGGGCTGTCATTTTGGGTCTTCTGTAGATATCCTTGCCATTATACGTCCTAACTTTTCTGTCTTGTGCTATAGGTTGTATCTCGGAGCCTTCCGTTCCCCGCTTCAATCCTGGGGTTATGATTCCCAAAACTGGGGGTGGCTATCGCCGTTACTCTCTACTCCCTGATTTCTCAGTTGGTTTATGACCTTGAGTTCCCTGCCTTGCTTAGATTTCTCCAAGCGTCGGGACATATAAACAGTTATGGGGATGGTCAGGAGTGCGTTCCTTATATTCAACCAAAGGGTTGAAGTCCCCACCAGGCGGTTATTTCGGGTATCTCAACCCTATTTAATGCCTGAACGTCTCGCACCCCTGATATTAAATCATAGCAGGTTTTAACCGTTCCCGGCTAAAAATCAGCAAAGTTAGCGAGCGCAAATTGTAGTCGGCTTTGGGTTTCCGCCACCGTCAAGGTCCCCAATTCTCCTAGTGCGCGGGTACGGATACTGAGACTATTAGACTCCACTTCCTTAGCCCCCACCACAGCCATAACTGGGACTTTAGCCTTTTCTGCATTACGAATCATTTTACCCAAGCGATCGTGACTGTGATCAGCTTCCGCGCGAATATCAAGCGATCGCCATTTTTCAGCCACAGACTCCACAAAAGGAAAAAACTCGTCACTAACAGGTAACAACCGCACCATTACCGGAGCCAACCATAGGGGAAAATCCCCCGTATACTCCTCAATCAAAATCCCGATCAACCGTTCCAGGGACCCAAAGGGGGCGCGGTGAATCATCACCGGGCGCTGGCGGGTTCCATCTTCGGCCACATATTCGAGATCAAACCTTTCTGGTAAATTATAATCCACCTGAACCGTTCCTAACTGCCATTCTCGTTCCAAAGCATCCTGAACAATAAAATCCAACTTAGGACCATAAAAGGCAGCCTCACCAATACCCTCAAAATAATTCATTCCCAGAGTTTCCACCGCGCGGCGGATCGCATTTTCTGCCTTTTCCCAGGCTTGGTCTGAACCGATATATTTATCAGAATTAGGGTCACGGAAACTCAAACGGGCTTTAAAGGACTGATCCAACTTGAGTTTTTTGAGGACAGACTGAATCAGATCAACCACCTTGAGAAACTCATCATCCAACTGTTCCGGGGTAACAAACAGGTGAGCATCATCTTGGGTAAAGCCGCGCACACGGGTTAATCCTCCCAATTCCCCCGACTGTTCGTAGCGGTAAACCGTCCCAAATTCAGCCAAACGGATGGGCAATTCCCTATAGGAGCGTAGACTAGATTTATAAATTTGTACATGGAAGGGGCAGTTCATAGCCTTGAGGACAAACCCCTCGTCCTCTGATTCTCCCATCATGGGAAAGAGGTCTTCGCGGTATTTTTGCCAGTGACCAGAGGTTTTAAACAAATTGACCCGCCCCAAATGGGGGGTAACCACTGGTTGATATCCCCGCCGCACCTGTTCTCGTTTAAGGAAGTCCTCAAGGGTTGTCCTCAGAATTGTACCTTTAGGAGTCCACAGAGGTAGCCCCGGACCCACTTGATCGGAAAATATAAATAGTCCTAATTCTTTCCCTAAACGGCGGTGGTCTCGTCTGAGAGCTTCTTCTTTCCGGCGTTTATATTCTGCGAGTTGTTCTGGGGTTTCCCAGGCTGTACCGTAAATGCGTTGGAGTTGAGCTTTGGTTTCGTCTCCCCGCCAATAGGCTCCCGCCACGCTTTCTAATTCGATCGCTTTTGGGTTAATATCTCCGGTAGTTTCAACGTGAGGTCCGGCGCATAAATCCCACCATTGATCGCCCAGATGGTAAATGGTAATTGGTTCCGTTAGGTCAGCCAGGATTTCTAGCTTGTAGGGTTCTCCTAGGGTTTCAATGCGCCGTTGGGCTTCTTCCCGGCTAACTTCCTCCCGGATAACGGGTAGTTTCCGCTTGAGGATTTTTACCATCTCTTTTTTGATGGCTTTTAGGTCTTGTTCCGTAAAAGGTTCCGGGCTATCAAAGTCATAGTAGAAGCCGTTTTCAATCCATGGTCCTATAGTTACTTGAGCCTTGGGAAACAACTTATGGACTGCCATAGCCATTACATGAGAAGTGGTGTGGCGAATCCTTTTTAGTTGATCAGATTGGCTGGTTTTGGGAAGATGGATTTTTTGGGGCTGTTCTGAAGTTGCCTGTGAATTTTCGATAGCCATCGAGCATCAATTTGTGAATTGGTTGTTTGTACCGGCTTAGGTTGCTGGTCAGCTTGACCCAGACTCCAAGCCTTTCGGGGAAGGAGACGATCGCCATCGGACCAGGCTCTAGCCTTCCCATCGGATGAGCCTATTGTAGCTAAACTAGGGTAGATATGCTCAAATTTATCTTGACAGTTTGTGGGACCATATCCTAAAACTTTTGTTAAGAAAATTGTTAAGAATTGTAAAGAGTGTTAATATATTGACTAAGTGCGAGACGTTCAGGCATGAAATAGGGTTGCAATACCCGAAACAACCGCCTGGTGAGGATTTCAACCCCTTGGTTGAATATAAGGAACGCACTCCTGAGCATCCTCATAACTGTTTATATGTCCCAACGATTAGTATCCTACGATACAAAATCAAGGCAGGGAACCAAAGGTCAATACACTCTGTAACATTTCGTAACAATTCTTAACATAACGGAAACGTGACGAAACAGAGATGAGGGTAACGGCGATAGCCACCCCCAGTTTCAGGACCCACAACCCTAGAATTGAAGCGGGGAACGGAAGGCTCCGAGGTGTAACCCAACACCAGAATCGAGACCACTGCCAACCATCCATGATTAGGGAAACCGAATGTCCGGCTTGAACCATCGTCAATATAAAGTAGCGAAATAGGTTGATACGCTACGCTCAAAAGAGTAAGGGGAAAAGTAGGAGGATATTTTAACTACCTACACAGACCTTTAAAGTACCCCGGTGGAAAGGACAAATCTAAAGATGGAATGCCCATATAAACGGAACGTTTTAACCCCTCTTAGGCTCTGATTATCTGGTCGAAGTAGTCAGTAGTGACAAGTGTAAGCGCAAGGTGCGAAACGTTTGGGAGACCAAATAGGGCTGCAATGCCTGAAATCACTTCCCAGTGGGACTTATACCCCTTGGTAGAATATAAGGAATGTCTCATTCTAGCTATAGCAATATAGATAGGATTGCTGACCATCCCATAACTATCTATGTGTCCCAACGCTTGGTCTCAACAACCAAGCAAGGCAGGGAAACTCAAGGTCAAGACAGAACGCTAGAACGATGGAGTCGTGACCCATCTAGTAAAGCAGGAAGTTGAGAGTAACGGCGATAGCCACCCCCAGTTTTAGGATTCACAACCCGTCAGATTGAAGCGGGGAACGGAAGGCGTAATAGAGGAACCTACCTCTCACTCGACCACTGCCAACCATCCATGATTAGGGAAACCGAATGTCCGGCTGGAACCATCGTAATACACTAGCAGCGAAATAGGTTGACACGCTGCGCCCAAAAGGGCAAGGGGAAAAGTAGGGGGCTCATGCAACTACCTAAAAACAACGAAAGTTGTGCACAGACCTTTAAAGTACCCCGGTTCTGAGGACGAATCTAAAGATGGAATGCCCGCATAGATGGAACGTTGTAACCCCTCATTAGCTCTCAGTGGCGGGATGTACCCGTGGAGTAGTGAAAGTGTAAGCGTATGCTTTTGAGGGTGAAGGATGCGACCAGAAGCCCAAGCCCAATTGTCATGGTGGGGATATGCCCACAGGTCGCGGTGTGGATATAGATACTGCGATTAGTAGGAGTATTATGACGAGAGCGAGTTTAAAGACTACGTGGTTGTATACAGCTCTGAAAGTTGAAGTTACAAAGCAGGGGGTCGTAACCCTGTTCCCATGACACGGGGTGTCCACATCAGGAGCCGTGTGATGTGAAAGTATCAAGCACGGTTTTGTATGGGAGTTCGGGAAGGTGACTTCTCGTTCGACCCTACCCCCTTGAGGGGGTGAGATGTGACCAAAAGCCAACGCCCGGCTGTAATGGACGGGATATGCTAACGGGTCACGGTTTGATTGCAAGGATAGAGTTTAGTAGGAGTCAAGATGACGAAATCGAGAGATGGTAAAGGATTCGGAAAACCGAAACCTACTAAGACGTGCGTTTGTATGGAAAAGTATCAACTGGGCTAAGGTTCAGCGGTACGTTTTTAAGCTCCAAAAGAGGATATACCAAGCAGCTAAATCGGGACAGGACGCAAAGGCTAGAAGGTTGCAACGTCTATTGGTGAAATCATATTATGCGTGCGAGACGTTTAGGAGC
>NZ_JARPLU010000262.1:0-4528 GCF_032349615.1 Limnospira sp. PMC 1279.21
GCTGAGTCTGAGCCTGTAGCTTTGGTTGCACCTCAAATCGGCTAATTGATAGCTTGAATTAAATAGAGCGCCTCCCAGTCGGGGGGCGCTTTTTGTTTGTTTAAGTCTCTGAGGAATTATCACGGACGGGGTGAGGGAGTCCTCCTGTTTGTAGAGATTGACTTAAACCCCACAGAATATCGACTAATTCGGCTCCGATTTTACCGGAAGAAATTGGACAGGGTTGATTGGCTTTAACACATTGAAAAAAGCGATCGCATACTTGTTTTAAAGGTTCCCCAGGTTCGACCTGTAAAACTTCCCGACTTTGACCTGCTCCTTTCCAGCCACCATTGACAGGCTCTAAATAGCCGCGTTGTAGAGTTAAAGGAGACTCGGAGGATAATTCATCAAAAATCAATGTTCCTTGGCTTCCGACGACTGCTAAACGGCGCTGTTTGTCAGGATTTAACCAGCATAGATGTAGGAAAACTCGAAAGTTATCGGGGTAAGTGAGGGTAGCTACTACTAAATCAGATAAACCTGGTTTACTATCGGGAAAGGCTGGGGAATTATCCTCGGTTTGCAAAAGACGATCGCCTTGTAGCCAGACAGTTCCGGTGGCTTGTACGGCTACAGGTTTTTGACCCAACCAGGTATTAAAGATAGCAATATCATGAATCGCTAAATCCCAAAGAGCATCAACATCTTGTCGGACAGGTTCTAGGTGAGTGCGGGTAGCATAGCCGTAGCGTAGTTGACCTAAGACACCTTGAGCAAGGACTTGTTTACCCTGGTTAACTACTGGATGGAATAGATAGGTATGATCGACAAATAATTGTCGATTTTGCTGTTGAGCCAGTTCCCAAAGTTCCCAAGATTTAGCGGGGTTTATGGTTAAAGGTTTTTCGGCTAAGACATGATAGCCACGTTGTAGCGCGACTGAAATTAAGTCATAATGAGTGCAGGCGGGAGTAGCGATCGCCACAGCTTGTAGTCCCGGAACTTCCAGAGCCGCCAACCCATGCTCAAACATTTGTTCAGGGTTGAGTGTAAATCGTTCTCCCACAGCTTTTAACTGTTCGGAATTACTATCAGCTACTGCTATTAACTCAAACCCAGAATGATTTTGAAAGTTTCGGAGCAAGTGGACACCCCAGCGTCCTGTACCGAGAACTGCTATTTTAATCGGGTCATTCATTATCTGTTTGTCCTCCATTTTTGGCTACTGATAAAAAAGCCACACGAGCCGCCGCCTGTTCAGCAGCCTTAATAGTTCTACCTGTTCCTGTACCTAATTGTTCTCCCCTCAGCCACACGGAAGCGGTAAACCGCGCTTCATCACCAGCATAACCTGTTTCATTAACTTTATATTGGGGCAAAATTTTATAGCAACTTTGAGTCCATTCTTGGAGAGCAGCCTTATAATTTTGGCGAGCCGGATCATTAAAAATATCAGTAGCTCGCTCTAGCAGGTGCTGATCTAACCAAGGACGAATTAACTCTAGGGTATTGGTACTGAGATAAAGTGCAGCCAAAACAGCCTCAAAACAATCTGCTAAACGAGATTCTTCTCCCAGGCGATCGCGGGTAGCACTTCCTCCCACGAGCAAATATCTTCCCAAACCATAGCTATTAGAAATTTCCGCCAGAATGCGATCGCTCACCAAAATAGATCGCACCGCCGCAAACTCTCCCACGGGTGCATTAGGATAGGTTTCTAACAAAAGTTCTGAAGCCACCAGACGCACCACGGAATCACCAACAAATTCCAGTTGTTCATAATTATCCTGAGTGGAAACACTGGGATGAGTTAGTGCCAAATCAAGTAATTGCCATGCAATCTTCTGTTGAGTAGATAATCCCAAGCGTTCAATTAACTTTTCTAACTGATTTTGTCTTTGTGGATGACTAACTCGGTTAAACTTTTGCAACTTTAATGACCTCAAATTTAACTTTTATGGTATCTACCATCTGTGGATTTAACCATAATTATAACATAATATATCGAGGATATACTAGGTTAATTATGATTAAATTGCCGCAGATATGTGGGCATTCAATTATGGGGAAGTATCAGCAAAAAGCCCCTTATTTTAGCATATATATTGAGAGTTTGACAATTTCTGCTGTCCACACTGGTCAGGTTCACGGTTGACTTTTCTCTGCCCAAATCACTATAGAATTGAGGTTAACTGTAGTTATTGAGATCACCATGCGTATTGCTCACAACATCACAGAATTGATTGGTCGTACCCCTTTGGTACAACTGAATCGAATTCCTCAAGCTGAAGGCTGTTTAGCTCAAATTGTGGTTAAACTCGAAGGGATGAACCCGACAGCCTCAGTTAAAGATCGCATTGGAGCATATATGATCGAAGTTGCGGAACTCGAAGGCTTGATCGCTCCAGGTAAGACTACCCTAGTGGAACCGACATCAGGAAATACTGGCATTGCGTTGGCTATGACAGCGGCGGCGAAAGGCTATGAGTTAATTTTAACGATGCCTGATAGCATGAGTTTAGAACGGCGTTCTATGCTCCGCGCCTATGGAGCTAAATTAGAATTAACCCCCGGTTCTAAAGGGATGAAAGGAGCGATTCAGCGCGCTTATGAACTGGTCGATACGGTTCCCAATACCTATATGTTACAGCAGTTTAACAATTTGGCTAATCCAGAGGTTCACCGCCGCACTACGGCTGAAGAAATTTGGCATGATACGGATGGACGGGTTGATATTTTAATCGCGGGAGTGGGAACCGGTGGTACAATCACGGGGGCGGCGGATGTGCTTAAACAACGGAAACCACAATTAAAAGCGATCGCAGTTGAACCCACTAACAGTCCGGTTCTTTCTGGTGGTGAACCTGGACCCCACAAAATTCAGGGTATTGGTGCAGGATTTGTCCCAGAGGTGCTGAAAGTAGCCCTAATTGATGAGGTAATTACAGTTAGTGATGACGAAGCCTTTAGCTATAGTCGCCGTCTAGCGAGGGAAGAGGGGTTACTATCTGGGATTTCCTCGGGTGCGGCTTTGTGTGCGGCGATTAAAGTGGCTCAAAGACCAGAAAATCGAGATAAGTTAATTGTGATGATTCAACCGAGTTACGGCGAACGTTACCTCAGTACCCCGCTATTCCAAGATTTACATGAGGAACAACAAACCCTGCTAATTAATAATTAATCAAAGGGCTATATTGTTGGTTGGGGGGAGGGTTGATTATGATTGATTCTCCCTCCCCATTCTGGTCTAGGAAATCTTGAGCGATCGCATAGCGGATGATCCGAAATGAGTGCTAAAAGCAATATTTAGATTTTCCAGGGACTCAACCAGCCAAACAACTTGGGGTCGTTCAAAATTGCCATAATGCGTAAATAACACAGCGAATCGTTTTTCTAGTTCTCGTTTGGTTTGCCGACATACCAAAACAATTTTTAGCATTAAACCCATGACGTTAGTAACGCCTAGGTTATTGGTGAGGTCAACTAAGACAAAATGCTGAGGTTTTTGGGCGCTTTCAACTACCAAAAAATCGAATAGTCTTTTACAGGTTCCGGCAACTAGACTACTGTTGACCATAACAGAATCATTGTGGGATAGGGTGTCTTTTAGGGTTTGCTCCAGCCGCCTTTTAAAGTAACGGTTAGCATATTTACCATCCATAGAGTTTGTCAAATACTCATATAGCTCCCCTTTAAAAGCATGATATGAACTAGCCTTACTACTCTGTTTCAGAAATAGTTGAGAGGACTCATTATAGGTGTATCCCCCATCTACTTGTCCGGTAAAGTGGTCAATAGCTTGGCTAAGTTTACGATCGCTCAATAGGGTAGGATTATGGGGAGGATTTACGCCCAATTCCTGGATGGTAGTTTTTTGTTGATAAGTAATGTATTGATACAAGTCGCGATCGAATTTACGTCCCGCCGCCTCCTGCATTTTCCGAATTTGCTGACGTTGATCAATTTCACTATGATCGGTCAAAAAACAATGTTCGTACAGATAGGGATAACGAACAATCAAATTTTCTAGCTTGGGTTGACAATCTGGTTCGGGTTTGGTGCTATCTTTAAAAGCATTAGCGAGCCGACGTAGTGCGCGATATTCGTCAGTTTGCACAAATTTGTAGAGTAATCTACGCAAACGATGAGCGGTCCAGGAAGAGGGTAAAGTAGTCGGTTCTATGAGAAGTAGATCAATCAGTTCTGGAATAGCCCACTGTAGACGGGACTGCTTCTGCCATTGGTTAACCAAAATATAGCAGCAGCGGTTAATTATAAACGGAAAGCGATCGCGGACTGATTCGGAATCAACAATTCTTTCCAAGGCTTCCCAAACTTCCGTGACTTGATATTCCTGGTCACCCAAAAACAGACAACGAAAACAAGCAAGCATATCCTGTGGGGATGACACCCCAACCAACTTTTGCAAGTGGTTGTACAGGAGTTGCTCGTCCAAGGTCGTCTGATGATAGTGGGTGAACCCATAATTCATCACGTAAACCTCTTGGGAGCGTGGAAGCCCCGTGTCTTTAGACCGGGGAGGAAA
>NZ_JARPLU010000263.1:0-4526 GCF_032349615.1 Limnospira sp. PMC 1279.21
TATCGTCGCATTGTCAGGCAATAGCCGGATAAATGTCGCGTAAATGTATCAGTCTAAATTCTCTAGCCAACGGCTTAAACGGGGGCTGTATCGAACGAAAGATGGTTTTCTGGTTAACGCGGACTGTAACGGGGCGGCTAATATATTGAGGAAAAGTAAGCACAATGCTTTAAGCGGAGTGTCTGGGGGTTGTTTGGCACAGCCGTTAAGAGTGAAAATCTCTTAAAAATCTCCGCCTTCTACGGCGCTAGAGTGTCAACCGGACGCTAACCTTACGGCTATAGCGCGGGGCTTATCGGCGGTTAAGCTAAGTTTCTGGGTCAACCCTGATCAAGATTTGGCAAGCACTCAAGATTTGGCAAGCACTGGGGTAAGGGTAATCCTATCTCAGCCAGCCTAGCCTCTGAATAAATCCCCTTAGTGGGAAGTATGAAACATCAACTTGGAGAACGACAAATATGGACTTATCACTTATTCCCCCGGAACCGAAACCAGGATTGGTCAATGTGTTGATCGAAATTCCTGCGGGGAGTAAAAATAAATACGAATTTGACAAAGATTTACAAGCCTTCGCCGTAGATCGGGTTTTATACTCCTCTGTCCAGTACCCCTATGATTATGGGTTTATCCCGAATACTTTAGCGGATGATGGAGACCCCCTTGATGGCATGGTGTTGATGGATCAACCGACATTTCCTGGTTGTGTGATTGCGGCGCGGCCCATTGGTATGCTAGAAATGATTGATGGTGGCGATCGCGATGAGAAAATTCTCTGTGTTCCTGCCAAAGACCCCCGCTATAGTGAGGTAAAATCTCTGAAAGATATCGCACCTCACCGCCTAGAGGAAATTGCGGAATTTTTCAGAACCTACAAAAATCTTGAGAAAAAAGTCACAGAAATTCTGGGTTGGCAAGATGTGGACAAGGTACAAGCTATAGTGCAAGCCTCTTGCATAAAATCCGGTAATTTCCGGCAGGAGCCGGAAATTACTCCTCAAAGGAGATGTAAGATGCAGGTCCAGGATTAGACCTACGTTAAGGGGGTGATGACACCCACAGGTGAACGCCAGCCTGTTGCTCTGTCGTCTATCTTTAAGGAACGAGATGAGTGGATTGGCAATCTCGAGTGAGCTAGACGTAAAAAGCCCCTTTAACATGACCGAGGCAAACATTACCCCATCTGGGAGATAGCTTAAATGCCAAATTACCAAAATTACGTTTTTGTGGTTGACACACTGGGGCAACCGTTAAGTCCCACTCATCCGGCCAGAGCCAGAAAGCTTTTGAAGAAGGGTTTAGCCGCAGTGTTTAGGACTTATCCATTTACAATTATACTCAAGAAAACTGTTGAGAACCCGGGCAATGAACCTAGTCGGATCAAGTTAGACCCAGGGGCATCAGTGACGGGTATTGCCTTAGTTAATCAAAGTCGGGACACAGTTATCTGGGCGGCTGAATTGACTCATAGAGGAGATAGAATCCGAGCCAAGTTAACTGCACGTCGCGTGGTTCGCCGCCACCGTCGTTGCCGAAAAACTCGTTACCGTCAAGCCAGATTCAATAACAGAAAGCGCCAAGAAGGATGGTTGGCTCCCAGCCTCAAACATCGAGTTGAAACCACCTTGACCTGGGTAAATCGACTGATTTCCTCATGTCCGATAACGGACATATCAATGGAGTTGGTACGGTTTGACACCCAAAAGCTGCTCAACCCGGAAATATCTGGAGTTGAATACCAGCAAGGGGTGTTGTTTGGATACGAGTTGAGAGAATATCTCTTGACGAAATGGCAACACCAGTGTGCCTACTGTGGTGGCCAAAATATCCCTTTAGAAATCGAACACATTCAGCCAAAAAGCCAGGGTGGTTCCGACCGAGTTAGCAATCTGGCTATTGCTTGCCATAAATGCCATCAGAAAAAAGGTTCTCAGGCAGTCGAGCAGTTTCTGGAAAAAAAACCCGAAATCTTGAAGCGGTTGCTAGTTCAGGCCAAGGCCCCCCTGAAAAATGCGGCGGCCGTCAACTCTACCCGATGGGCATTGTTTAACGGCCTGAAGCTAACTGGATTACCCATTGAAATTGGCACTGGAGGTTTAACAAAATATAATCGGACGGTTCAAGGACTACCGAAAACCCATTGGCTAGATGACGCTGATTGTGTGGGAAAAAGCACCCCGACCCGGTTGAAAATCAAAACTCATCAGCCACTACTAATGACTTGTTTTGGGCGTGGTGGCCGTCAAAAAGCGGCTCCTAACAAGAGGCTTCCGATTCGCCATAACCCATTAAAACCAATTAAGGGATGGCTTACCGGGGATATAGCCAAGCAGATGGCACATGGAATCGGTAGAATAACCCCGTCGAGTCGCGGCAGTTTTGTTTTAACCAAACCTGACAAAACTCAGTTTTCAGTCAAACCAATAGATTTGAAACCTGTTTTGAGAAGAGATGGCTATTTGTATAAATTTTCCTGAGTTGTCAGGTAATTACCAGGTTATAGATATACTGCAAGGATGACGGAGAAAGCCTAGCGATACCGATTTTACCCGGAACAGGAAAACCTGTTGCGGAGGACTTTGGGTTGTGTTCGCCTGGTGTATAACAAGCCATTAGCCACGGGGACTGATGGTTGGACTTCGCTCACCAACCAAGGTTGGTACGAGGAACAAGAGGGCATTGATTACGTCGAGACTTCTTCGATGCTGAGGAGGTGGAACAAGACGGAAGGGCTGGACTTGATCAAGCAGGTCAGTTCGGTTCGGCGATCGCAGAGACTCAGGCATTGGCAGTCCGCATTTTCCAACTTCTTCGCGGGAAGGACGAAGTACCCGAAGTTTAAAAAGAGGAGGAAGGGCGGAAGGGCTGAGTTGACCAAAGCGGCTTTTAATCGGGCGGGTTTATCCAGTGGGCTGGTGTTGGGCATGGCTGACGGTGGAGGCCGCCCCTACAGGGGATGCTTAAACTGCGGATACGATCGCCCTTAAAAATGCCGTTAAAAGTCCGGGAGTGGGAATGTCCCGACTGGGAAACTGATCACGACCGAGACAGACGTAAACGCCAGGATCAACATCTTAGCTGCCTGGCTGGCGGTGTCGGTCTGGGTGGCGACCCGAAGACCAGAACACAGCCGGAGTTGCGGGAGTGGTGCTCAAAACCCCAAAGGGGGAAAGAACCAGAAACCCAAATTGTTAGGTTTGGGAATCCCCTTCCGGTTACGGGGAGGATGTCAATGTGATCTGATGAGACCTTAAAATATGTATCGAACCCTGTTGTTGGCTAAAATTCATAACTGTACCCTAACTGAGGCTAACCTTAATTATGTCGGCAGTATAAGTATTGACCAAAACTTACTGGACACTGCCGGAATTTTGGTTAATGAACAGGTACAGGTGGTTAACACCACTAACGGGGCTAGACTGATTACCTATGTCATTCCTGCCCCACCTGGGTCTGGTGAAATTCAATTGAATGGGGCGGCGGCTCGTTTAGGCATTCCAGGCGATCGCCTGATAATTATGGCCTATGGGCAGTTGACCCCGGAAGAAGTCCCCACTCATCAGCCGAAAGTGGTTCTTGTGGACGAAAAAAATCAAGTGATCGAAATTCGCGGCCATGAATAGTTTAACAAAATTATCAGAAAAAATGGGTTGAAAACCTCGTCCTTTTAGGGCGACTTGGTGTGAACATAAATTGAATTCGTTGACTTTGGGAACGCCGGAAACAAGAGACACTCCGTAATCCCTAAAACTCTAGCCATCACTGGTAGAAAAGCTTTCATCGTCAGTTCAAATGGCCAGAGCGAAGTCAAAATCAAATAGGGTAGGGCATACCCGAATTTACGCTTGGGGAGTAGTCTTTAAGAGTGCTTACTGTAAAAGGTGTAGGTGCGAGACCTTCAGGCATGAAATAGGGTTGAGACACCCGAAATAACCGCCTGGTGGGGACTTCAACCCCTTGGTTGAATACAAGAAGCGCACTTCTGACCATCCCTATAACTGTTTATATGTCCCGACGATTTGTATCATACGATACCAAATACCGGCAGGGAACCCAAGGTCAACAAACTCTGTAACAAATCGTAGTAGGGGTCGAGAGAGATGTCACCATCTCCCCCTCCCATACAGAACCGTACTTGAGACTTTCACCTCATACGGCTCCTAATTTGATTGTTCCATTGTTAAGGATACAGCGTTGGCATTGTCAATTGCCGTCTTATCATCATGACAGTGGCGGTGTAATAGTTGAAGGTTCTTGTATTCATCCTTTCCGCCTTGGCTTCGAGGTGCAATGTGGCTGAGAGGGTGACAAGAGAGCTAGACTGATTGCTGTACAAGGGATAGAGCATTTAGTCCTTGCCGAAAATTCTGAGCTTTATGAGGCTTGAGGGCCATCAATGCTAACATCTCTTCTTGCCAGAAAACTAGCGACTGGCTCCAAGCATAACCCGATAATCCGAGCCCAAAAATACTGTGATATCAAGTTCGCTTAATCGGTTATAATATCAGTGACCAATGCCAAACTTGCGA
>NZ_JARPLU010000264.1:0-4490 GCF_032349615.1 Limnospira sp. PMC 1279.21
TTTCGCCCATTTCAGCTCTATTTCATACCCGAAGGTCTCGCACCATACTTGGTATTATACCGTATTGCCGTAAAATGTTAACCTAATTTGAGATTAAATCATGCTCTCTTTTATATTAAAGGGTTAATGGTTGTTAGGCAGGGTTTTGATCACAAAACTTTGTATTAACCCCAAAATATCGGGACAAATCTCGTGACCCATGTTGTACTCATGATATTCCACCGTTGCCCCTAATTTCTGGAAACTGTCCCGCGCCTGGTGAGCCGCTCCGAGGGGGACGACCATATCTTGTTTACCGTGAGCCATTAAAATCGGCGGTAGGGGGGTCTGTTGGGGTTCTGGTTTAAAGTGTAAGTAGCCACTGAGTACAATCAGACCAGCGAAACCCATTGTCCGTCCGACATCAAAAGTCATGGCTCCCCCCTGGGAAAAACCGCCTAAAATCGTGCGCTGTGGTGGTATTCCAGTAGTTTGGGCGATCGCGTTTAACCAATCAATTAGTTTTTCCCGGCTTTCCTCAATTCCCTCATATTCCTGAGTTTCTAAGGCGTACCAAGCGCGACCCCCCGGAACTTGTGGGTGAGGAAAGGGAGCTTCTGGGAACTCAAACCAATAATTCGGTAATCTCAACATGGGAGCCAAAAAGGTCAGATCCTCACAATTCGCACCCCAACCATGCAGGAATATGATTAAACCTTCGGGATTTTCCGGGTTTTCTGATTTGACTGTATATGAGTGTAACGACATATTTAATTCTGACCTGTTGGTTTACTTATCGCTATCCTACATGACTTATAAAAAACACTCAAGCCATGGGGATATTTATCACTTAAATAATATCTGATATAGCCAGATATTTCCAGGCATAGCCGGGCGAGCTATATAGTCTACATCCATTGACAATTTAAAAAGTATGTGGTAAATTTCCAGGCAGTCCTAAATTACTGATAAACATAGTGGCAGTTTAACCCCGCAGTGCCAAAATCTGGCATTGGTTGCTAATCATTGATTATCTCTACCATGATGATACACCTATTTTAATTGTCAATATGTCGAATACAGAAGTTATTAATACCGCCAAAGTCGAGTCAGCCGAAAATCAGATTAGGGAAAACCAAAAGCGGATTGACTACAATACCCTTGAATATCCCATTGAGGTATTAGTGGATAAATATTTAACTGGAATTGATGAGGACACCAACGAAATATTTATACCTGACTACCAAAGAGAAATGGCTTGGGATGAGCAGCATCAGTCCAAATTTATTGAATCGATTTTTCTGGGTCTTCCAATTCCCTATATTTTCGTCGCTGATGTTTCCAAAGAAGAAGATGATCAAGATTACTCACGGTTAGAAATTATAGATGGAACCCAGAGAATACGAACCTTAGCTAGATTTATCCATAATCAACTTAAACTTTGTGAACTCCAAAAGTTAACCGCATTAAACGGGTTTCATTTTCGATATTTGTCTCCATCTCGTCAGCGACGATTTCTTAGAAATACTATTCGATTAATTAAATTAACTGAAGATGCTGATGAAGAAGTCCGCCGAGATTTGTTTGAACGGATTAACTCAGGAAGCATTGAACTTAACCAAATGGAAAAACGAAGAGGGAGTCAGCCAGGATTATTTTTAAACTTGATAGAAGAGTTATCAAAGGAGCCAAAATTTATCAGCTTATGTGCTTTTTCGGAAGCATCTATCAAGAAACGTGATCCTCAAGAGTATGTTTTGAGATTCTTTGCTTTTTTAGAAAAATATAAATCTTTTTCGGGAAAGATTCATGATTTTTTAGACGACTACTTAAAGGAGAAAAATGAACAATTAAAGCAACATCAAAATCCCACAGCAGAATTAGAGCGTATGCGCTATGAATTTATGTCAATGCTATCGGTAATAGAAACATACTTTCCTGAGAGTTTGCGAACAGGTAAACATAAAATTAGACCTATAACTCGCATCAAATTTGAGTCTCTATGTGTAGGTGTGGCTTTGGCTTTGCGTGAGCAAAAAGATTTAGTTCTCAAGTCTACAGACTTCTTGAAATCACAAGATTTTAATGAGTATACTAAAAGTGATGCTAGTAGTTCTGGTAATAAAGTTAGCCGTCGAATTGAGTATGTTCGTGACCAGGTTTTGGGTTAATCTATGGATAGTACATTATGGGCATATTTTAATAAACAGTCTGTAGAAGTTAGTCAATACTTTATGTTTCTTAAACGACTGGAGCAAAAAACCACGATGATAGACAATTATAAACTTTGTATTGGTGATATCAATGCCAGCACAATGATTCATAAATATGAACAAATTTATTTTAATACTGATATCGAAAAAACTCTCAAAGCCAATGGTTTTTTATTGCTATATAATTTGGTGGAGGGAACTATGAGGAGAGCCATTGAATATATATTTGATTACCTCGATACTCATCAAGTGAATTTTGATGTTTTGAGACGAGAGATGAAGATAGTGATATTAAAGAATATCCAAAAGCGATCGCCTGCAAAAATTATAGATAAAATTGATAAAATCTCTCTGGATATTATCATTGAAACTTGGAATAATGATGATGTTTTTTCGGGAAATATAGACGCTAAAAAAATCAAAGATGTAGCCCAAACTTATGGTTTTTCGAGTAAAGTATCCCCTCGAAGAACCCAAAATAGTGAGGATTTATTGTCTATAAAGAATCATAGAAATGATTTAGCACATGGTTTAAAATCCTTTAATGATATAGGCAGAGATACCACGGCTAAAGAACTTTTTATCATTAAGAATAGAGTGATAATTTATCTACGACAAATTATCATCAATATCGAAAATTATTTAGCAAATCAAGAATATTTAAAAACCCCGTAAATTAACCCCAGGGTAAAATATCCTGCTATACTGTGTAAGATTTGACATCAGAGGAAGGGAATATGCTTTCTGATATTATTACCCAAAATCGCTTAGATCTGGGTCTCGGTACTTTTGGTGACGATGTGATCATTATCTCGGAGTTACCACCGGAACAGCTTACTCGTTTTAGCGCTTCTCCCCTGACGGAGGCGATCGCTCTTTTGGAGGGTGATGATTATATCATCAATGATGACCCAGAAGGGCGCATTTTGTTAGGAAACCAGGGTAATGATACTCTCATCGGTCATTCGGGTAATGATACCATCTATGGCGGTCAGGGTAATGATTTGATTATTGGTGGTTCTGGGAATAACATTTTATCAGGCGATCGCGGTTTAGACACCCTCACTGGTGGAGATGGAATTAATGAATTTATACTATCCCAGTCAAGTGCGGATCAGGATCTAATTACCGACTTTAAACCAGGTATTGATAAATTGCGCTTGTTTAGGGGAGCCACCTTTTCAGATTTAGACATTGAACAATCGGATTCATCCACTGTAATTGAGTTCAATGGTGAAACCTTAGTCACCCTCAATAATGTCTCGGCTAATTCGTTAACCATTGATGACTTTATCGAGGCTCTGCACTTCGAGGAAATCTATATATTTGGTGATAGTTTATCCGATACCGGAAACGCTTTTATCGCCTCGGAAGGACAAGTTTTAGCAGGATTACCCTACTTTCAAGGTCGCGCCTCTAATGGGTTATTATGGGTAGATTATTTGGGGGATAAACTGAGTTTAAATCCCGTCAATTTTAGCGAACAATCTCCCTCAAATGAGGGGATTAATTTTGCCTTTTTTGGGGCTAATACTAGCGGTTTAAATACCACAGAACCGGGATTATTCCCGGGTTTGGAAAATCAATTACAGGCTTTTATTGCTCCTTTGTTAGCATCGGGTCAAACAGCTAATCCTAATGCCTTATATACCCTCTGGGTTGGCGCTAATGATTACTTAGCGGGACGACAGACTGATGGTACTATTCCGGTTAATAATTTAACTGAAGCTGTAACTTCTCTCTATCAGTTTGGGGCGCGGGATTTCCTGATGTTAAACTTACCACCATTAGGAGAATTACCAGTAGCGAGATTTAACCCCCTAGATCCCGTCGATCCAGTTAATTCTTTTGATGCGGAGGAACTGAACCGCCTCAGTGCAGAACATAATCAAGGTTTACGGGAAGCTGTAGACCAATTAAATCAAAACCTACCTGGTGCTAATGTGAGTTTATTTGATGTGGGTGGTTTATTTGAGGATGCGATCGCCAATCCTGAACAATTTGGATTAACCAACGTTACCGACAGTAGTATATCATTTATATTAGGAACCATTGCTGATAATCCAGAGCAGTATTTATTCTGGGATATCCTACACCCCACCACCACCACTCATCAAATTATCGCCAGTGATGTCTATGAGCAACTGCTGATAGATTATCAGTAACTTTCCGATTTCCGCCTCACCCTAACCTCTTGGTGATTTAGCGCCAGTATCCCTACCCCCTATATCTTGTTCAATTGCTTGACACTCCCCGGCGTGAACGCACGGGGATTCTTTGTTCTACGACACGACTTGT
>NZ_JARPLU010000265.1:0-4424 GCF_032349615.1 Limnospira sp. PMC 1279.21
GGTTATTGATACCTGATTCTACATTACCATAAATGCCGAAAATTAACCGGCTTTTTCACAGACACCTGATTTATCACGGCTGGGGAAGTTGGGTTACGCTGCGCTTCACCCAACCTACTAAAGCGCACAGGCTACCCGAAAACCGCTGTTGAGGTTGAGGATGTCCGGGCCGACCCAGTCGCGGAAGGCACAACGGCAGCTCTCTGGAAGGTCGTCCCACGAACCGCCGCGCAGCACTCGGTGGTCTTTGCTTTCCAAAAACTTGACTAAATATTCAATAGGGTTTTGATAACGATTATCGTTCCCAACATCCCACACACGACCATCCGAAGGCGCACCATTGTAGTTGTCGTGCCAGGGGTCAGCGCACCATTCCCAAACATTTCCGTGGATATCATACAAGCCAAAGGCGTTGGCGTGTTGAAACTGACCGACGGGGGTGGTTTTTTTGCGGGAGGCTCCCTTGGGTTCTGAGCTATAGGTGTAGTTGCCATCGTAGTTGGCGAGGTCGGTGGTCAGGGTATCACCGACATGAAAGGGGCTAGTTCTTCCGGCGCGGGCTGCATATTCCCACTCGGCTTCACTGGGTAATCGGTAGGGTTTGCCGATTCTTTTCGAGAGGCGGGCGCACCACTCGATTACATCATACCATGAAACTTTTTCAACCGGAAGATTTAATCCTTTAAATCTTGAGGGGTCTGGGTTCAGGTCTCGTTGGAGTTTGGGGAAACTAGCCACTTGTCGCCATTGTGCTTGGGTAACCGGATATTTCCCCATTAGGAAGGGTTTAATCGTGACTCGGTGTTGGGGTCTTTCAGCATTAGAACTTCCAGCTTCACCACTCGGCGCACCCATAATAAAGGTTCCCCCCGGAATTAGCACCATCTCCAGAGTCACCCCATTTCCCAGGTCTTCGATAATACATTCAGCCTGACCGCGACGGCGGTTAATTTCTTGTCCCTTTGAATTGACGGTAACGATGTCAAAGGAAAAAGAAGTCGTTTTTGGTCGGTAAAGGGGGGTGGGTTTCGGCGGTTCCAACAGCTTTAACCACTCCTCCATCGACTGAGGGCGCTGGGTTTTATTTAACGCCATCCCCGCCATAATCGCATCATTAATAGCATCGCTCACCGATGCCAAATCCTTGGGCGGCACCAACTCTTCCCGGTCTACCTTGCGGGAAAAACAGTCCCTCGGCAACTGCTTCGTTACGGCATAATAGAGAGATGCTGCCAGAGTGTAAATATCGACCGTGGGGGAGCGATCGCCTTTAATTAACTGTTCGTAGGGTGCAAAAGCCTTATTGCCAAAAATCTTGGAACTGGTGACACTGGGGACGACATTTCCAGCGATGCCAAAATCAATCAATACCGGCTGACCGTTACCTCGCAACATGATATTAACCGGGGTGGCATCCCGGTGAACAATACCAGCGCGATGCACCTGTGCCAAAGCCTGAGCCACCGGACAAATTAACTCCAGGGCGGTCGCTTCCGAAAGGGGGCCTTGTTCCTGCACCAGAGTATAGAGGTTTTTGCCCTCGATAAATTCCATTACCAGACAATGGGAGTCGGATTCTTCAAATAAGTCCTTGACGCGGACGATGTGGGGGTTGGGGTCCCTCTCCAGTTGGGCTAAAATTTGGGCTTCCCGGATGAAGCGTTGGACGTATTTGGCATAGTCGGGGTCATGTCGCAAAAAGGCATTGGGGGTTTTGATCACCACGGGGGCATTGAAGCCCCGATGCAGGGCTTTGTAGGTAATGCCGAACCCACCCTGTCCGAGGACAGTTTCGATGGTGAATTTGCCGTTTTGGAGTGAGTGTCCGTTGGGCCAGTACATTGTCCGGGTGTCAGTCGGTGAGGATGTCAATATTGTACACCCACCCAGGGCTATTTATTTAAAAATAGGGCGATTATGGTTGCGATCGCACCGAGAATGCCGGCAACAGTAGCAGCCAATTGAAGGGCGATCGGCAGACTATCCCATTGGGGAATTGGCGACCAGCGCCCGATTCCCAATTCCCGCAGAAATTCCGGTACACTCTGGGTGCGATCGCCCGGAATTAAAGCCATGGCATGAACGATCGCCTGATTAACCTTTTGGCTAATCTTGGGATTGTGCAAACGGGGGGGGGAGTCAAATGCACATCGGAATCGGTATCATGGCGATCTAAGGCACTTTCAGGTTTTTTTCCGGTCAGCAGCACATACAGGGTCGCCGCCAGGCTGTAAACGTCCGTCCAGGGTCCTTTGGGTTCCAGGTGGGAATACAATTCGAAGGGTGCAAAGCCATCAACGGTAATTTGTTGGGTGAGGGGATGATCGAAAGACCTCGCCAAGCCAAAATCAATTAAAATCGCCTCTTGTTTTCCGGCGCGAATCATAATATTTCCGGGTTTAAGATCTCGATGCAAAAGACCCCGTTGGTGGACGGAAATCAAAGCGGAACCAATTTGTTGAATATAGCCCAGGGCAATTTTTTCGGGAAGTTGAGGTTCTCCCCGCTGACCGAGACTGACCCCATCAATATAGTCCATGACGATACACGGATAGCGAGTATTGGCAAACCATCCCTCCCGCACCGCTTCGTCAAAAATTTCTCGCACTTTGACAATATGAGGATGTTGGCATTGGGAGAGTTTTAGGGCTTCATCATAAAATTTGGTCGCATATTTTTCCCGTTCCGAGGGCTTGAGATCTTTTAACATGGAAGCGTCGGGATTCAGGGTTTTAATGGCAACATAGCCATTCGTCCGCACTTCCTTCGCGAGATAGGTGACGGAAAATCGCCCCTGTCCCAAAATGCGATCGACCATATAGTTCCCGTTGTTGAGTTTCTGTCCGTTTTGCCACAACATGATGGAATCGATAAAATATGGGCGTATTTTACCAAAATCCGCTGCTGCTTGGGTTGCCGAAACAGAAACCCGGTGGCTCACGGCTGGCTGGGAAGTTGGGCCCGGCTGCGCTTCACCCAACCTACTAAAGCGCTACCCGAAAACCGTTGTAGTTGTTGAGGAGGTCCGGGACGAGGCTGAGGCGGTAGGCACAACGGCAGTTATCTGGATAGTCGTACCACGAACCGCCGCGCAGCACCCTTCTTTCTGTTTTTCCCAAAGAGTTGATAGCTATTCGTGAAGAGTTGATAGCTATTCGTAATTGATAACGATTATCGTTACCAACATCCCACACACGACCATCCGAAGGCGCACCATTGTAGCTGTCGTGCCAGGGGTCAGCGCACCATTCCCAAACGTTCCCGTGGATATCATACAAGCCAAAGGCGTTGGCGTGTTGAAACTGACCGACGGGGGTGGTTTGTTCGCGGTAGGCTCCCTTGGGTCCTGAGCTATAGGTGTGGTTGCCATCGTAGTTGGCGAGGTCCGTCGTCAGGGTATCACCGACATGAAAGGGGCTAGTAGTTCCGGCGCGGGCTGCATATTCCCACTCCGCTTCACTGGGTAATCGGTAGGGTTTGCCAATTCTTTTCGAGAGGCGATCGCACCACTCCATTACATCATACCAAAAAACTTTTTCAACCGGAAGATTTAATCCTTTAAAATATGAGGGGTCTAGGCTCAAGTCCCGTTGGAGTTTGGGGAAACTAGCCACTTGTCGCCATTGTGCTTGGGTAACCGGATATTTTCCCATGAGGAAGGGTTTAATCGTGACTCGGTGTTGGGGTCTTTCATCATAAGAACTTCCAGCTTCACCACTCGGCGCACCCATAATAAAGGTTCCCCCCGGAATTAGCACCATCTCCAGAGTCACCCCATTTCCCAGGTCTTCGATAATACATTCAGCCTGACCGCGACGGCGGTTAATTTCTCTGCCCTTTGAATTGACCGTAACGATGTCAAATTCAAACTTCTGGGTTACCGCTGGGGGAGTTGTATTGGTAATCTTTTTAGCAGTATTGGGAATGATGTTTTTAGGATTCTTTATGATAATCTGTTTCCCATAATATCGCTGTAAATCTGCCCATACTTCGGCTACAGATTGATAGCGTTTTTTAAATACTGTCTCAACCAAACGCTCTAAGATTTCGCCTAATTTATCACTCACCTGATTGCCATTTAAATGCTCACGCCACACCCATTGTGCTTCTAAGGGGTCATATAAATTCGACGGACTCACTTGGGTTAGCAGGTATAAACAAGTCACCCCTAAACTATATAAATCACTCCCATATTGAGGTTTTCCCATAGCCTGTTCCGGGGCGCAATATGCCGCCGAACCGATAACCGTTCCCGTGACGCTCATAGATGTGCGCTGCACCTGTTTAGATGCTCCAAAATCCACTAGGACTAACTTGTTATCACTGGCGCGTCTAATGATGTTTTCCGGTTTAATATCCCGGTGAATTACTTTATGTTTGTGTACAAAATACAAAACTGGCAATAAATCCTTGAGCAGGGAACT
>NZ_JARPLU010000266.1:0-4371 GCF_032349615.1 Limnospira sp. PMC 1279.21
AATTATTAATTATAGCCGGGTTTCTAAGCTGAACCATAGGGCGGGTTTATTAAGATGGTCGTGGGGATGGAGAATTGACAACAGAACCCGCCCCTACAATTAATAATTATTAATTATTAATTATTAATTATTAATTAAACTTAATGCTTGTAAGTCCTGTTTTGCTTGCAGAAAGCGCCCTTGTAAGAGGGCAGAAACCCCCCGTAATACTAAAAACTCTGGTTGTTCAGGATTTAATGCTAAGGCTGGTTGTAGGGCGATTTCGGCTGCTCTGGCGTTAAAATTATATAGGTGTACAAAGGCGAGATAAGCATGGGCGAAGGGGTTATTAGGATCGAGTTTGGTGACTGTTTCTAAAGCGGCGATCGCTCCATTTACATCCTGTTCTAACACGGAAGCTAAAGCTAGGCTATATGCTAGGTTTAAATTATCGGGTTCTTGGTTTAACCTATAGGCTAGGGTTTTTTGAGCCTGTTTGGTATAGTCCTGAACTGGATCATATTGGTTAATGCGACGAATTTCATTAAAAATCACCTCCAGTCCCTGTATACCCTGGGGAAGTTTGAGGGCTAGTTGCTGAAGTTGGGTAATTAAATCCAATTCTGGGGCGGGTAAGGCGGCTGCATTAGGGTCAATAGTCAGGGTAATGGGGGGGGATGCGATCGCTAAGGTTTCCCCGGTTTCTCGGCTTAAATAGGTGGCTTGCAGAGTATAATTGCCGGGTGTAGCATCGGGTGGGGGTAGCATTGCCATGCGTTCAACTACCTCGAACCCTGTGGCTGTGTCTTCTGGTAATTCTAGCCGCCCTGAACCTATGGCGCGATCGTGGAACCATTGGGTATTATTGTCATCATCTAATGCAGTCCAAGTCAATAACACCAAACCTGACTCAAGCTGCTGTGGGGGACCTGACCAAATGTAGGTAATGGGAATAGGAACCCCTGGGGGGGCGCTTTCAGGAACAATTACCGCCTCTAAATTCACCACCTCGGAAATATCGGCGCGGGGGGAAACTTCGACGGGTGAGGGGGTGCAACGATGAAGGTTTAAAGTGTTACCATCTGGTAGGAGCCAATTGCGATAAACTGGGAACTGAGGACCTTGGGCGATCGCAGTGACCATCAAGGTTTGGGCTTCTTTAATGCGATCGACAGAACCCTGATCTCCCGTTTTGGTGATAAACCAACAGAGGGAACCAGCATCTTGAGAAACTTCGTCATAAGCAATACCGACCTGGCGACCGTAAACCTGAAAATCTTTAATTGCGCCATAGTAGTCGATATTATGCTGATTGATATTTTCGGTGGAAGGCAAAACCCCGATGGTATTCTGTAGGTAGGGTTCGGCTGCCAAAATGGTTGAGATAATTTCTGGGTGAGGCCAGTTAACGCCTATTTCTGCATGGCGGGTATTTCCCGGACTTAGCAAGCTGCGGAATTGTTGACCGGGAACTCCCCCCACCGGCCACAGAGTTAAAATCATTAACAACACGGCTAAAGCCATGGTCCCCCAACGTACTCTCATCCCCCACCATTTCGGCCAGAGTGTGAGTCCCCAAGCTAATACAATTGACAGCATGGGTAATAGGGCGAAGTTGTAGCGGAAGTCTTTATTGGGGTTGAGGGAACAGAGTAAATATCCCCCCACCAGAAATACTGCTAACCAGGCGAAACCAGATTTCGGGGTGTCTGGGGGAAGGCTGCGCCACCGAATTAGGTAAAGTAAAAAACCGACAATGGGAACTAATAATAACGGCCAGGACACATGATCGGGGAGGAGACTTAGATAGTAGGTCCAGGCTTCTGGGTCGGTTAAGGGTGGATCGCCTTCGGCGCGCGCGGCGTATATGGTGGCGCGTTGTACTGATGTGATCATTAACAGCCAAGTATTTGACAGCCACGGACCGAAGACTAACACGGACAGCAAACCAGCGATCGCCATTTGAAAAAACCTTCCCCAGTCCCGTCTTTTTAGGGTTCCCACCGTTACCCACAACAGGGGAACAAACAAAAATAGGGCGGTGGTTTGTTTGACTAAAAATGCGAGTCCTACGGATATTCCTACAGCGATCGCCCATAACCACTGATAACGCGGTTGTTCACATTTGCGCCACATGGTCAGCAGCAAAAAACTGAAAGCGACACTGGCGGTGACCGGATAATCTAGGAGATATTCAAAACGATATAGATATAATGCGGGGAGTAATAAGCATAAACCCGCCGCCCATAAAGCTACTTGGCGGTTAAAAAGTTGGCATCCGATACAGTAAACAGACCCCAGTAATATAGCACTGAATAGCAGGTGTACTAGGTTGGCGGTGTCTGGACTAGGAGCGAATATATTTTGAAAGGGAATGGTGAGAATATATACCAGGGGGGGAATTTTGGCTGACAGGTTCCAGATATAATCCCACCACTGACCGGAAAACCATTGGGGGTCTTGGAAGGCGCGGCGGTAGATCAGGCTTCCTGTTAGGTAATAGGCGGGGTCCCAGGCTGGTACAGACCGATCAAAGATAAACCAAAGGCGATCGCTAATGGCTCCTATTAGCCAGATTATACTAATGGCGATCGCACCCGTTATTTTTTTTGACCCTTCAACGATAACCTTTCCCTCCCGATAACTCTGAACCTGATCAAAATTAAACCGAGTTTCCCAGACAATATTAGACACCTTCGCCCCAATTGCCCAAGAAACCCGATTTCCGATGTAATTATACTAGAACAAGCCTAAAGTGAAGGACTTGTCAATGGGGAAAGTTGCGCCAATACC
Source organism: Limnospira sp. PMC 1279.21 (assembly GCF_032349615.1). NCBI lineage: Bacteria > Bacillati > Cyanobacteriota > Cyanophyceae > Oscillatoriales > Sirenicapillariaceae > Limnospira > Limnospira sp. PMC 1279.21. Next base: position 2,773 of record NZ_JARPLU010000266.1, read on the forward strand.
CAGCCACAGGGTCACAAAAGTTCCGAATAGGAATATTGCTGTAGCTACAGGACGACGGAAGGGGTTTTGAAACTTATTGACATTTTCAATGAAAGGAACCACCAACAGACCCACGGGAATGGAAGCCATCATTAACACCCCTAACAATTTGTTGGGGACTACCCGCAGAATTTGGAACACCGGCCAGAAGTACCACTCTGGCAGAATTTCCAGGGGAGTCGCAAAAGGATCGGCAGGTTCTCCCATCATAGCAGGGTCAAGGACTGCCAAACCAACGATTAGCGCAAAAGTTCCAACGATAACTACCGGGAAAACATATAGCAGATCATTAGGCCAAGCTGGTTCACCATAGTAGTTATGGCCCATACCTTTAGCGATTTTCGCTCTCAAGACTGGATCACTGAGATCCGGCTTTTTCATTACTGACATGGTAAGATCGCTCTCCTTAATATTTTGAGATCAAATGGATATGTTCTAATTATCCATTATGATTCGGCTCTGCCACCATCGGGGTAGCAAAAGCTACTCCCGTCTGATGGTTTAAGATTTAGGCAGACTTTAGAGGGGTCCTGAAATACCTTGTTTACGGATCATCAGGAAGTGCAGCAACATGAATACTGCAATCAACCAGGGTAAAACGAAGGTATGCAGGCTGTAGAAACGGCTGAGAGTGGGTTGCCCTACTGCAGCACCACCCCGCATCAATTCAACAATGGTTGAACCTACAATGGGGATAGCTTCGGGAACCCCAGACACAATTTTAACCGCCCAATAGCCGATTTGATCCCAGGGAAGAGAATATCCAGTTACGCCAAAGGAAACTGTGATCACTGCCATAACTACCCCTGTTACCCAGGTGAGTTCCCGTGGCTTTTTGAAACCGCCAGTTAGGTAAACCCGGAAAACGTGCAGGATCATCATTAATACCATCATACTGGCAGACCAGCGATGGATAGAGCGAATCAGCCAACCGAAACTTACTTCTGTCATGATGTACTGAACAGAGGTAAATGCTTCGGCGACGGTCGGCTTATAATAGAAGGTCATCGCAAACCCAGTAGCAAACTGGATTAAGAAGCAAACTAGGGTGATCCCACCCAGACAGTAGAAGATATTTACGTGGGGAGGGACGTATTTGCTAGTGATGTCGTCGGATATCGCTTGGACATCTAGCCTTTCGTCAAACCACTTGTAGGTTTTTGATTCGGTGATTTCCTTTGAGAACATGAAGCTAGGATTCCTAAAATATTAATTGCTGCCTTGGTTGTTAGGTCTGAACTGATACATTTACGCGACATTTTTCCGGTTGTTCCCGGACAATGCGACGATAGCACTATTACCCGTTAAGGTAACAGAGGCGGTATCCCGCAAAGCTTTTAGAAAGATTCCAAAAGCACCGTTCCAGTCCCTGGGTAGAGTGAACCCGCACTCAGGACATCGGAACACTTTTGAGCCACCTAGCTGGGAATGGACATGACCACAGTGAGTACAGGTTTTGCTGGTGTATTCTTCGGTCACATCTACAACTGTTCAGTTATTTCCCCTTGATGTCTCAGGGTTAGTTTGAATCGATAATGCGCCCATGTCAGCATGGCGCGT
>NZ_JARPLU010000267.1:0-4335 GCF_032349615.1 Limnospira sp. PMC 1279.21
ATTATACCGTATTGCCGTCAAATGTTAACCTAATTTGAGATTAAATCATGCTCCACAGGCATTACCACCCAGAGTCCCTGGGCTATTCAAGCATCATAGCAGATACAAGACTTCCTTCTTACGGTTAGGTTTTTACCTCAGCACCGCAGCGGGAAATCTCTACCTAATTTCTAGCACAGAACACCATAACCTGAATTGTCAAGTGACACCTATTGTTAAGTTTGATCACGTCCCTGTCAACTTCGCAATATCTGCCACAGAGATGAGGATAAGGCACATTAAGCGATCGAAGATACTAAAGACCAGAACAGGTTCCGCGTCCCCATTGACCATCATAGGATACGGAAACTTTAGTTCCGGGTCTAGGTTGAAACTCTGCCAAATCAATTAAAGTGACACTAGCCATACCGCTGACATTGCCACGATAAACCCGTTGACCTTGATCATTTCTGCGATCGAATTGTAAACGGGAAGATTGAGCGATACCCGCACCCGTCCGAGCATTACGAAACTCTACTTCCTGTTCAAAGCCAGTATTAGGACTCCAGGGAACAGAAAAAGATAGGTTATCTGCGTCGGTCCGGAAAATAGTTCCCCGACAGACAATATCAGCCAAGGCTTTAGGAACAGCAACTCCTAAAACACTTATACCAATAATAGTTGGGGTAGCGACAATGAAATTCAACCTATTTGTCCACTGCATTGGAATTACTCCTCACCACAAATTAATTCAACCTTGTAGCATACTCTGTCGGGTTCACTCTAGCCACATTAACAAATATTAACATCAGCAATAGTTTCTCAAACCTCAATGGCAATTCACCCATATTGATCATGGTATAGAGCCGGATTTCCATCAGAACTTATGGAGCATAAATATATACAAATTTGAGACACTATGCTATAATTACCCAGTCGATAGTATAGAAACCCAATTTTCTCTAAGTTAGACTAATTAACCAAGGGTGAGTCAGAAGCACTAATTTTGATGTCCTGTAGCATAATTAACAATCATGAGCAATCCGCAACCAAAGCCCGAGATAGATCCGATCACAGTAACAGTGGTGTTAACAGCCCTGATATTAATTCCCCTAATTATTGCGGGATTCTCGCCCTAAAGGCTAATTAATCAGGTAAAATAGCGCCCCGCAAATCAGCATCACGCAAATTAGCGCGGTAGAGTACCGTGTCCAACATGACAGCCTCAATCAAATTAACGCCACTAAGATTAGACCAATTGAGTTTAGTGCGATAAAGTCGGGCGCGACTCATATTAGCCCCCCTTAAACTGGTCCAACTGACATTAGCCGCCCGTAGATTCGCCTCACTGAGGTTAGCATCAGTTAAATCAGCCCCCACCATAGTAACCCGACTCAAATCAGCTCGATGAAAATTAGCTCCCATCAGCATCGCGCCACTGAGGGTAGCATTAGATAAATTAGCACCCTCAAGGGTAGAATCGCGCATAATCACATTAGTGAGATTAGCTCCATCCAAGTTAGCACCACTCAAATTAGCTTTTAACAAATTAGTTCGGATCAAAGTGCTGTTAACTAGATGAGCGCCAATAAAATTAGCCTCTGTAAAATTAGCCTCAGCCAAATTAGCATCAGTAAGATTAGCCATATTTAGGGTGACATTTTTGGAGATAGACCCCCGCATACTAGCCCCGGTTAGATTAGCCCTAGAAAAATTAGCATCAGTTAAATTAGCGCTAATCAGGTTAGCATCAGCGAGTTGAGCATCAGTGAGATCCACGCCCATCAATTTAGACTCACGGAAATTAGAGCCACTCAGATTAGTATTAATGAAGCTAGTATTTTCGAGATTAGCCCGGATAAAGCTAACCTCCCGCAGATCCATATCACTGAGATTGACCCCAACCAGGTTAACAGACCGAAACATTCTCTCTCCGGCGGCATATTGTTTGAGTAGCTCCTCAACCTCCATGTTTAATTAACCTCATCATCAGTATTGCAGTATTAAACAACTGAGGGCTAAAATCCCTCAGAATTATGATTTCAACAAGTTTCCCTACTTTCCGCACTATATGTCCAACCGCGTAGTTATACCCTGTATGTAATAATCATCTCCTGAAAACGGCACATTGGTGGTGATAGTTCATAATTTGAGGGGTAACCCCCACATCCTGTCCCCAATTAGCGATCGCTTAGGCATCACTAACCTGGTAAATTATAGGATCGTTAGGGAAAGATACCAGAGAAAATAGGTCAACCCCCCAAGATTTACTAGAAACAGGAAACCAGGGATGTCAGATAATTTGAGAAGTAAAGCAATTACCCAGGGCAATCAGCGAACCCCTAACCGGGCTATGTTAAGGGCTGTAGGCTTTGGCGATGAGGATTTCAATAAACCCATTGTGGGCATTGCTAATGGTTATAGTACCATTACTCCCTGCAATATGGGCTTAAATGATTTAGCATTACGGGCAGAAGCGGCCCTGAGACAATCGGGAACTATGCCCCAACTGTTTGGAACCATTACTATCAGTGATGGTATCTCTATGGGTACGGAGGGGATGAAATATTCCCTAGTGTCGCGGGATGTAATTGCCGATTCCATAGAAACTGTCTGTAATGGTCAGAGTATGGATGGGGTGTTAGCTATTGGCGGATGTGATAAAAATATGCCTGGGGCGATGATTGCCATTGCTCGCATGAATATTCCGGCAATTTTCGTTTACGGGGGAACTATCAAACCGGGTCACTATAATGGCTGTGACCTCACTGTGGTTAGCGCCTTTGAAGCGGTGGGACAACATAGCGCGGGGAAAATCCCTGATGAGGAATTACTGGGGATTGAACGCAATGCTTGTCCTGGGGCGGGTTCCTGTGGTGGTATGTTTACGGCTAATACTATGTCGTCAGCTTTTGAGGCTATGGGGATGAGTTTGATGTACTCTTCGACTATGGCGGCTGAAGATGCGGAGAAAGCGGAAAGCACTGAACAATCGGCGTTTGTATTGGCTGAGGCGATTCGGAAACAGATTTTACCGAGCCAAATTCTCACCCGTGATGCTTTTGAAAATGGTATGGCGGTGATTATGGCTGTGGGGGGTTCTACTAATGCGGTGCTACATTTACTGGCGATCGCCAGTTCTATGGGGGTAGAACTAACTCTGGATGATTTTGAAACTATGCGACAACGGGTTCCGGTATTGTGCGACCTGAAACCTAGTGGTCGGTTTGTAACTACAGAATTTCACCAAGCTGGGGGAGTTCCCCAGGTGATGAAAATGTTGTTGGAACATGGCTTGTTACATGGCGATGCTTTGACGATTACTGGTAAAACTATTGCGGAACAGTTGACTGATATCCCGGCTGAACCTGACCCTAACCAGGAGGTGATTCGCCCTTGGGATAATCCTATGTATGCTCAAGGACATTTGGCTATTCTCAAGGGTAATTTGGCTTCGGAGGGGTCTGTGGCTAAAATTACTGGGGTCAAAAATCCTCAAATTACTGGACCGGCTAGGGTGTTTGAGTCGGAGGAGGAATGTCTTGAGGCAATTCTGGCGGGTTCAATTAATCCGGGAGATGTGATTATCGTCCGCTATGAAGGCCCGAAAGGGGGGCCGGGAATGCGGGAGATGCTGGCTCCTACTTCGGCGATTATTGGGGCTGGTTTGGGGGATTCTGTGGGGCTGATTACTGATGGTCGCTTCTCAGGGGGAACCTATGGTCTGGTTGTGGGTCATGTGGCTCCAGAGGCGGCGGTCGGAGGTGCGATCGCCTTAGTGAAGGAGGGCGATAGTATTACTATTGATGCTAAAGCCCGCCTATTACAAATTAATATCTCTGATGAGGAATTACAGGCGCGACGGGAGGAATGGCAGCCTCGTCAACCTCGCTATACGAGGGGAGTCCTAGCTAAGTATGCTAAGTTGGTATCCACTAGCAGTCGCGGCGCGGTCACGGATGTAAATTTGTAACCTAGGTTCGACTTAATCATTTTCGTAGGGTGCGTCAGAAGCAGGCTATCTACATCCTCACCGAATCATTATCGGCGCTACGCACCTCAATCAATTATCTGGGCTTTGATGATAATTCTCGGTGTCTGGTGCGTCAGAAATCAATTATCGGGTGTTGATGATAATTCTCGGTGTCTGACGCACCCTACGGTATGATTACCTAGGAGTGTCACAAAAAGGAGCATGATTTAATCTCAAATTAGGTTAATATTTTAGGGCAATAGGGTCTAATAAGCGAGAAGAGTTGAGGATAAACCTATTGCCAGATATGTCAAACCCAAGGAAGCCGCCCAAATCCTTCGAGTCCATGAAAGAACACTCCGCAGATGGGACGACAATGGCTT
>NZ_JARPLU010000268.1:0-4233 GCF_032349615.1 Limnospira sp. PMC 1279.21
ATATTTGTATCTATACAATTAGATGATTTTTGTCTGGTTGATGATGGTGCGTTACGGGGCTGATTTTTCAGATAGTTATTAGGGAATTAAATTATGGCAGCCCCTAACACACCCTACCTGGTTGATGATGGTGCGTTACGGGGCTGATTTTTAGACTAATTATTAGGTAATTAAATTAGCGCCGCCCCTAACACACCCTACCGCTGAAATTATCGCCATTAAAAATCATCATAATATTTGGCTAATTGTTTAAGTTTCAATTGCCACAGATGTACTCACTAAATTGTAAACGGGAGTGTAAATATCCACTTCAACTCCGGGGACCCGAATGGAAATCACCAGTGAATAGGGTGCCATTTGATCGTACCGATCTAAATATTGTTTTTCTTTCCACCATCCCCCCACTGGATAGACCGCGATCGCATCTTTCTGGGCTAATTCCACACCAGTACCATACCAGATATCAGAATGTATAGAACCGCCATCCCTGGTATTTGAGCCAAGAAACCAATTATGATCATCAGAATGACTTGAACTTCTTCTGTCCTCTTTCTCTTCTCGAACAGCTTGATTAATTCGCCATCTGAAATCATTATCAGTTTCTAAAGAGTCTTTGACCTTGAAGCGCAACCCGTGAGAAGGATAACGATGTCGATATGCCCATCCCCTCTCTCCAGGATTGGGTTCAATAAAATAGGATAAAGTAATTTTTAACTCTATCTTTGCTTCTCCTAAGATTTCTAGTTTTTCACTCGGCCAAGGCAACTTATGAAACTTCATCTCTTTAGTTTTAACCCGGCTATTTTCTAAACAAAACGGTTGGAGTTCATCTTCAATAACTAGGGTTAAATCATTACTGGCACTTTGAAGCGCACGACTTAAATCAGGCACTCCATAACCATAACGTCTCAAAAGCGCACCTCTAGCAGTTTTAGAGGATGCAGCCTCAAAGTGATTCTGCATTGCCGGAGTCCATTCCGCAGAATGGACAATCAGTGCGCGTATCGTTTCCGGTCGATAGTTGGGCTGTTCTGACATAATACGTGCTGCCATGTAACTAGCAAGAGCAGTTGCGCTGCTTGTATCGCTCATGCGATCGAACATTCTGATATTTGGGCGGTAGTGAGTGGTTAGCAGACAAAGATCGTCAATGGCTGCTGCTGGATTTTCACCATCAAAAGCCATATTTCCACCTTCAAACACCACATCTGGACGAATCGGCCATTGACTGTCCCATGTAACTGAAGTTCTACTACGAGGAGACAGGTCGCCCCCAGGGGCTAAGGGCAGCCAACCCTGATAATTAGAGTCGATAATATTAATTTTTTCAGTATAAGCACCCACAATTAGAGGATTCCACGCTTGCCCAGGATTGTCTATGGTTTCAACATCATTAATATTGAGGTAATCTTCTGCTATAATTTCTTGAGAAATATTACCAGCAGAAATAATCATCAATCGGCGGAATTCACCATCATTGAAACATAGCTGATCCACTGCTGCTGACCAAGATGATGGCGTTCCTTTTGTAGAGTCACTACTACTTGTTACCGCCATACAAAAAACCCGAGGGCGATGGGGATTTGCAATTTCAGGTAAAGAAACACCCTGCTCTGTTATTGCACCGTAAAGCTCAGGTTGATTTTGTCCGGTATTGGGAAGAATTTTAACTGATTCAAGGCGGTGGAAAAGTTTCACTTGTCCCGATGTGGCTAACAAATCGATGAGTTGGTCAGAATACAAACATAAACCAGCCATTGCTGTACCATGACCGCGCCAAAAAGCGCTATCATTAACCCCCCAAGATGGTTCAACTGCGTGCATATCATTGGCATCCAGTCCCGGCGAAAGTAATGGATGAATTCTGGCAACTCCACTATCTAATACACAAATTGATACCGCGTGTTTAGCTGGTGCAATTAGTCGTTTTTCTAAATCGTCAACCCATTGCTCTTGTTCTATATTTGGCATTCCCAGAAACATTGATGGCGTATCTTTGGCGAGGCGTAATTCTGCTACTACATCAGAATTATTGATGACTCGTGCCATTGCTTCCCAATTACACATTGCCAAAACCACCTCACGTTCTGGGAAAGAAATTGCATGATATTTTGTGGTAATCTCCAGCTTTTGAGTAATCTGATTAAATTCTCCCTGTTTCTCTTTTCGGAGCCAAACTTCCCACCAAACCTCCCGCCCATTTTCGGGAAACAAGGCAGGAACATCAGTAAATAGTGATTGTACTGTGCCAATTTGAACCGCTTCTAACCGAGCGACAAGTGCCTGATTTTTGGGTTTGTCTGTATCTGTATCTTCGTCTCGATACTGTTCTACTTTTTTTAGAAAGTAGTCCTGGGCTGACTCTGGAACAAAAACTGTTGCCAAAACCATGTCTTCCTGGTCATGAATTTTCTTCACTGCCACCAATTCAATATTTTTTTTCCTGTTTTCTAAGGACTTTAAAGCAATGGTTTCCTCACTTTTAATCTGAAATTCTAAGTAAAACCCCGGTACTCCAGTAGCAAGCTGAGAATCACGAGAGTTTAATATTTGATTAGCTTGCTGAATTGCTTTGCCGATTTGTTCCTCTAAATACCTAGCATGAGCTATCCGATCGCGATCGGGAGATAAATTAGAACCACCACCTTGTCGGGGTCGTGTATAATTTTCACTCTGGCCGTTTTCCGGTAAGTAAATATGAGGAAAATCACGGGATTCTTGGGACATAATCGCGCCTACACTTTGGTCAATACTAAATGGTTAATGTTGCGTCTTTCTAAAAGAGTCGCCAGCAAATGTTCATGGTCAATTTGTTCAGTATTTAATAGTACAGCCTGTTTTGCTGCTTCATCCGCAGCACGAACAATTTCAGCCAAACTTAAATTTTGTGCCGCCTTAAAAATCTCTGACCAATCATGCCAATGAATATCAAATAATGTTAGCCTATTTTCTAAAACGCGGCGAATCATTTCTTCGCTGGGAAGTGTATATGAAATCACATCATCAAATCTTCTAAAAAGAGCTTCATCTAATAAATTGTTATGATTGGTCGCTGCGACGATTAAACTATCACTTTGGTCATTCTCTATAAATAATAAAAATGAATTTAATACGCGCCGAATCTCTCCCACATCATTGGCACTGTTGCGGTGCGCCCCAATGGCATCAAATTCATCAAAAAAATAAACGCCCCGTGTTAGTGACATCGCATCAAAAATTAATTGAAGTCTGCTGGCAGTTTCTCCCATAAACTTACCAATCAGGCTACTATAAATAGCAGTCATCAGCGGCAGTTGTAACTCACCAGCTAAAGCTGCAGCAGTCATTGTTTTGCCAGAACCGGGCGGACCGACCAACAGAATTTTGCGACGAGGAGATAGGTTATAATCTTGCAGACGATTTCGTTGTTTCTGTTCTGTAAGAATACGTTTAAGTTTGGTTTCAAGCTCTGATGAGAGTACCATATCACTTAGCTTAGTCTCTGGGTAACGTGCTGATAGTAAATTAGCTAATTCACCTTTTGGCTGAACTAAGGGGACTGCGCTATTTTTTCGATCGAGCGCCGAACCCCGGTTTTTAGCTTCATCAATTAACTCGCGAATTTCTTGAGCCAATTTTCCATGTCCCTGCCTTGCTTCATGGGCTGCAATTTGAAGGGCGGCAGAACAAAACTGCTGCTCTTCGCCTTCTATGTGGCTTTTTATAAGCGCTATGATTTGACGAGCAGTAGACATAAATCTGGTATCCCCTACTAGAATAGCCCACCCTTGGTGATGCTATAATATATTATAACTCATCAGATCTCATACTAGAGCAAAAATTTACCCAAATCGTTTACTTTTGAGGGTGATGGGTTCATTTAATAGATTCAAAAAATGAATACTGAACGACCAGTCAAATACTATGCTTTAACAATTGACATTTTTTATTATATTTAATGTGTTTTTATTTCTATATAAACTGCATAAATTGAACTTTTAAAAAAAGGTACATATTATTGCTGTTCAGCCTGATATTGGCGGATAGGTTCCTTAATTTTACTCAGAGACAGAGGTTGTGCGATCGCCTCTTCCAGCAACTCCTCCCTAAACTGCTCATCGTGAACCCGGGCAATGGTTTTCGCCTTCGTATATTCCATGGATCCCCAGGGCAAAGCCTCCAGAAATACTGTGGCAATGATCACGTCAGGAAATCAGCGTCCGACTTATGGAAACTCCTGTCTGACCTGTTGGG
>NZ_JARPLU010000269.1:0-4193 GCF_032349615.1 Limnospira sp. PMC 1279.21
ACACCGGACCCGACACCGGACATGGAGTAACCTAAACCGACACCGGATTCTGTTATCCCTAAGCCGACACCAGACATTCCGACACCGGACATGGAGTAACCTAAACCGACACCGGATTCTGTTATCCCTAAGCCGACACCAGACATTCCGACACCGGACATGGAGTAACCTAAGCCGACACCGGACATACCGACACCGGACATAGAATAGCCTAGGGCGGAACCGGATTCAGTCATTCCCACACCGGACATGGAGTAACCTAGGGCGGAACCGGATTGAGTTACGCCTAAGCCGACACCGGACATTCCGACACCGGACATGGAGTAACCTAGGGCGGAACCGGATTGAGTTACGCCTAAGCCGACACCGGACATTCCGACACCGGACATAGTTTCACCGACACCTGATGCCCACTTACCGACACCAGAGGGGAAAATATAGGAACTGATGCCATGTTGGAAACTGGAAACATGGTGCATGGAACCAAATAGGGAACCAGCGATGCGTTGAGCTTCTGCTTCTTTGGCTAGATTGAAGAGGTCGTCGTAAATGCGATCGCCATAAGATAAGCCAGGGGGTGATAGTTGGGCAAAAGTTTGACCTTTGAGTTCATCACCCCAAGATACTGTAATGAATTGGTCATCAATCCACTCAGAGGGATAAATGGGGGGAATCCGAACCGCCTGGGAACGGGCCATAGCTAACCAGCGACCATCAGCGCAACGGTAGCCAATTTCGATCACATAATCGCGATCGCTTACAGGAATTGGTAAATACCATTCCCGCGCCATTTCATCGCAAGGGTATTCCTGAACGCTGTGGGGACTCTGATTGCTGAGATTTATACCTGTTACGTCATAAATCCGTAAAGCCAGTTGTTGCCCACCTAATCGCCGGAATTGTTCTTTTTGTTGACTGGAGATATCCCAGTAAGCATAAGCCCATTCCGGGTCTCTTGCCATCAGAACTACGCGACTTTCACTATATCCGCTGCCAAGTTCCACTAGATTTTCATCAACTGAGGACAGGAAATCATCTGTTTGTTCTTCCTGGCCTAATGTAAACTTTGCTACTTCCACTTCTGCTTTTGCCTCCAAAGTACGGGATTGACTAGGGGATGAAAATCTTTGACGTTCAATATCTTGAATGGCAGCTAAAAGCTGGGCTTTACGCATTCGGCTATAGCGAGAAATACTGTACTCGCTGGCGACTTTGCGTAATTGTCGCAATGTCATTTCTTCCAAGGGGGGTCTTTCTTTTGCCATAGGTTGGTGATCTCCATGTGTTCAGACAGCAGGCTGTTGGCTCTGTAGATTTTCTTTGGGATCGTGGGGATCGCTCTCGTTAATCAACATATTGCAGAAAATATCCAGAGGGGTCAAGGGGTAATCCCAAAAATTATAAGTAAATATACTGTTTTATAAGGTTTTTGGGATCATTGTGTCATAGTTTCATGATATATCATGGCATTGGGGATCGTCTGCATCCAAAAAAAAATCCCCGGCGTGGGCCTGGGGTTGTAGGTAGATTCTTAAAAAGTGGAGTGGGGGGTTGGGCGTGGCCAAAGCTAACGAATTATCTCCCAATCCCGTATCCGCCAAGGACCCTGATCTCGGACGAGTTGATATCGAACCTGTAGGGTGCTATCCTCAGACCTCTCCATTTGATTACCTTGATAGAATTGGGTAACTTCCCGCACCTGAGCATCAACAGTACCTTGATTGGGATTATTCTCATTGACATCAACACTCTGGACCCTAACTTCATGCTGAAAACGCCTGTGGGAATTTTCCTGCCTTAATGACTCGGAAAGCCCCATCCACCGAGCCAGGGAAGGCTCAACCAAAATTTCCCTTAATCCTTCAGTTTGATGTTCAGGACCTAGAGCGGCAGATTTAGCAGTCAACCACTGATTAACTACCTGTTGGGCTACAGTGGGGTCCAGGTCAGCCGCTAGGGGGTTCTCTGGTTCGGGTTCAGGAATAGCGATCGGAGAATTATCAAGGCGGATTTCGGGTCCATCGACTGTCAATCTCGGCCCACCCATTCCCTCTAGGGCATTACCAATCCAACCCCAAATGGCACTCAAAATCATCCATAATAACCAAATCCCAAACAATCCCACCAAACCTACCAAGATTAATCTTTTAACCTTGTAGTTGGATTCATGAGTTGACTTACCCCTACTTCGTCTAGGAGAGTGAGACTGAGGGCTACCCTGACCCAGTGGTGGCAGATTAGCCGTAGGAGTACCGTTTAATCGGGCGCTAGAAGATGCCACCGGAGAGGGTTGATGAGATGTAGATGAACTCCCTCTGGCTGGTTTTTGTAGGTAGGTCGATTCATTAGTAGATTGATTGAATCTACCTGGCGGGGTGGTTTTGGGAACCTGTGCGGAGGGAGAATTAGCACCACTATGGGATGACTGAGAGCCTGTAGGCATTCCCACAGAACCGGTAGGCGAATGCCCATTGCTTAGACCATCAGGACTAGAGGAGTAAGGTGCTGATTGAGCGGGATTTGCAGATGTTGAAACTGCGGGGGTCGATCCCGATTGCGCGTAAGTCAATTCATTATCTGACCTACTGCTGCGGCGAGGTTGTACTACTACCCACTCATTTGATGTGGCACGCGCCTCGGCGGGAAGTGCCTCTAAATAGGATTGAACCTGCTTATTAGCAAAATATTCTTTGAGAGAAACTGACTGATTTTGCAAATCCCGGAAATGGGGGAAAACTTCTTCGGCTAACCAGTGTTCTGCATACAGACATAACCCGGGTAACAGGTCTGGGGAATCTACAGAATTTTCCCGAATAAAGGCGATCGCTTCCTGTTCCTGGCTCAAATCTAAGGCTCGACTAGCTTCTTCAGTTTGTCCTAGTAACAGACAACAAACTGCTTTTTCTAAATGCACGTCCTGGCGGCGACCTAACTGCATTAACATTAACTTAGCTTTGCGAATCAAAGCAGGTTGGGCGCGTGCAAATCCCTGAGCCAATAAAGCATAAACAGCCAGGTATGTGCTAACGGCGGAGGGACGATGAGCCTCCATCTCAAATAGGGTCTGTTGTTCGGTGGTGGTTAAAGAACTACGCAATTGCTGGATAAAGCGTAGAAAATCTTCGACATTCAGACCAGAGCGATCGTCACCGTGACCATCAATACCCCCCCTTTCGTGGAGCATTTCCCGCAACAATTGCAATCCCCGCCGACGTTCATCAGCTTTTTGTTCTGGTAGTTGCAGCAGTTCGATGATACGGTAGGGGCGCAGTTTATAAAGGTCTGCCTGCATTTCTCCCCGTAGACTCGCAAACAGGCTTTCTCGTAACAGTAAATCTTGACCCGATTCTAGGGAAATAGCAGCGTTTTCATATTGCCGAGACTGCCACTGTTCCCGACCTAGTTCTAAATATGCTAGGGCTACGGTGAGAATTATATCCGGCAAAACTAGATCAGGATCTCCAAACCGACCATCTTTCAGACCAATACTGCTGGTTCCTATCAAGGGACGAGTCAGGGCGACAACTTGTTCATATTCCCCTAATTCTTGCAAGATCAGCAATGCGCCGACAAACTGGCGATCGTCTATCTCTATACTGGCTCGGTGAGAATCTGCGTCCTTTCCACCCCCGGCCCCCGACAGGCTCATGACATTCGGGCCTCCGAGGGTTCTCACGGTACGCGAGCCAGGATCGTAGGTCTTGGCTAGAAAACCCATGTCATAGGCCCCGCGTTGGTCTGGGTCTGACAGGACTGCGTAGGCTTCATCAATTAACTGCTTTCGAGCATCGATCGCTAGATCAGAATACTCCCGCCTGGGAAGCTGCTGTTGGCGATCGCCTCGAGCCTGCTTTAACTGGTCCGCAGTCGCTTGGATTGGTAAGCCTAAAATTCGGTAGTAATCTAGTGGAATACGCATTCTGGTTCATCCCCAAGGGCGAGCGACTGATTTAGGGCGGGTTGGGCATCTTCCCGGACCATGCCATCTCACTGTCCGGGATATAGGGCAGGGGTCAGGAGGAGTGGCGGAAGACGGAGTAGGGAAAAAAATTGTCGGTTTACTATTCCTATTCATCGGGTCTTTCCGAAAAACCAGTTTAACCGACCCCTACCAGGCGAGTTCGTGTGGCTTATCTGTCACGTAAAACTCCTGGGAGGGTTGGAAGCTCCGTGATTGATCACGGAGAGGAAAT
>NZ_JARPLU010000027.1:0-24982 GCF_032349615.1 Limnospira sp. PMC 1279.21
GTGAAATCATATTATGCCCGACTCTTAGCAGTGCGGCGAGTGACTCAAGATAATCGAGGCAGGAAAACAGCCGGTGTCGATGGAATGAGAGCAAGCTCACCAAGGCAAAGGTTTGAAATTGTTGAGAACATCAAAGGAAATCTCAAAGCAAAACCACTGCGACGGGTGTGGATTCCAAAACCTGGAAGGGATGAAAAACGCCCTCTGGGAATACCCACCATCCAAGATAGAGCAAGGCAAGCCTTGGTTAAATCGGCTCTCGAACCTGAATGGGAATCGAGATTTGAAGACACTAGCTATGGATTCAGACCTGGAAGGTCTGCCCATGATGCAATATCCAGAATCTTTCAAAGTATAAACAAAGGAGGTTATTATATACTGGATGCAGATATAGCGAAATGTTTTGACCGAATAAACCATGAATACATACTGTCCAAAATTCATTGTCCAAACAGCCTGAAGAGAGACCTGAAATCATGGCTCAAAGCGGGTGTCTTGGATAACGGTATATTTGAGGATACAGAAGCAGGGACACCCCAAGGAGGGGTTATAAGTCCACTCCTAGCCAACATCGCACTGGATGGGATGGCTAGGTTAATTGAAACAATGTATCCAAAAGTAAAAGGGGTTAAAATTAAAGCCACCGGAATAAGATATGCCGATGATTTTGTAGTGATATCACCATCACTAGAGATTATTGAACAGTGCAAGATTGCTATTTCTGAATGGTTAAAACCTATTGGGTTAGAGATTAAACCGGGAAAAACTCGAATCTGTCATACACTCAATCCTATTGAATATGATGGAAAACTTGAAGAACCCGGATTTGATTTTCTAGGATTCAATATTAGGCAATATCCTGCTGGAAAATATAAGACTGGAAAAACTGGTGGAGCAGCAAGCCGACCAATCGGTCACAAAACTCACATCAAACCCAGCAACAAAGCAGTAAAAGCCCACACAGAAGTGATTAAGGATGCAATAAAACATCTTAAAACTGCACCCCAATCAGCCCTGATTAGCGAACTAAATCCAATCATAAGGGGATGGTCAAACTACTACTCAGGGGTCGTCTCAACAAAGACCTTCAAAAAGCAAGACTATATAGTCTGGCAAATGTTACGGGCATGGACAGTTTCAAGATGCGGAAAGGCAAACTACGAAAAGCTAAATAACTACTTCCGCAAAGGAACGGTTAAACTTAGCAACGGGAAAGAAAGACATGAATCTTGGTTATTCAAGACTAAGGATGGATTACATCTATGGAAACATAATTGGACTCCAATTGTCAGACATACCATAATACGCCCTGACGCAACACCATACGACGGAAATTGGACTTACTGGGCAACCAGGAAAGGACAAGCAATTGATACGCCGACAAGAGTAGCTAAACTACTTAAAAAGCAAAAAGGCAAATGCGCCTGGTGTAGGCAATACTTTACCCCATCAGACTTAGTTGAAGTAGACCACATTATACCTAGAAACCACGGTGGAAAGGATGAATATAAGAATCTTCAACTACTGCACCGCCACTGTCACGATGATAAGACGGCACTAGACAACGCCAACGCTGTATCCTTAACAATGGAACAATCAGACTAGGAGCCGTGTGAGGTGAAAGTCTCAAGCACGGTTTTGCATGGGAGGGGGTAGAGGCGACTCTACTCTCGACCCCTACTCATTAAACATCCCATCAGCGCTCAACAGCAAACCATTCAAACTCCAGACAACAGAGAAATCGCCTTTCCCCAATGGGTTCAACAGGAACAAAACCCCCAAAACGTATTTAATTGGTTGTGGCGTATGATGCCGGAACTAAGACGACAACAGGATTCGGACGCTCTACTCGACCCTCAACACTACATTTTACCCGACTGTCCGATTCATAGCTATCGTGCCACAGTCTCAGCGATCGCCGGAGCGGTAGACTTTGATGAACGGGGGATTGTCACTCAATACCCTTACTTGCTGCTGTTTACCTTTTCCCCGATTCAGGACTTTATCAAAGCTTCCCGCAAATTTCTAGACTTTTGGGCAGGGTCATACTTGCTACACTATCTAAGCGCTCAACTCTGTTGGTTCGTGGCTGAAACCTACGGTGTAGATGCGGTGATTACCCCCTCGCTTTGGGGACAAGAAATCATCGACGCACTCTTACTCAAAACCTATCCAATTTTTAGAGAAAGCTTTCAAGAACTCAGCCCCGATGGAACAGACCCCCTGACTCGTTTTAATGAGCGTTTGAGTACCACCCTAGCAACCGCAGGCTTTCCCAATACGATAACCATCTTAGTTGGAAGCTCCGAAACCGCACAACAACTCGGAGAAACTTTGTGTGAAAAATTGCGGTCTGAATGGAGTGCGATCGCCCAAAATATTAGAGAAGGAATCCCCGATCATCCCATACCCGAACTTAGACAAGGAATTCGCGATCGCACCATCGCATTTCTGCAAAACCCCCAAAATCATAAGCGGATTGAGAAGATCTTAGAAGAATTTTCCCAGTCGGGAGGTCACGACGAACAAAACCGACATGATCTCGAAAACTGGAAGCGGAAAAGCTGCTGGGAATGGCGGGGATTATGGAATGCTCAAATTGACCAAACTTGGCAACCCTACTGGACGGCTGTTCCGTTGGGTGATCCGAATACTTCTCTAATGATTGAGAAAAATGATGACGATCAATTGAGCGAAGACTGGATCAAAAAACAAGAAAAAGTGGCTCAAACTCGCGTGATCAATCCCCCTCCCACAACGGCGGAAAAAATGCTCTACACAACCCTCAATAATGGGACTTGGTGGGGGTCAATTCAATCTCGATGCGGTCAAGCCATTCAAGCCATTAAAAATACTAGAACTTGGGCAATTCCCATTTCTCCGGGTGTTCGTTCTACATTATCGGGACAACTGAGCGCCCTACATCCTCAATTTCGATATTCTGGAAACTTCCGGGAAGGATACGGTTTACCTATTGAATCAATGCGATTATTTTGGGGATTAATAGCAGAAGTTTATCCAGGATTATTTGACGGCTCGGAAATGCTGAACGCTCTAGAATTAACGAAGCGCATGGCTTGGGTTTATGGTGGTGTGGGTGAGTCTTTAGGAATTGATTTTAGCAATTTAGAAAATGAAAAAATAGACTATAGCCAATTAATTCGCTTTCCCAATCTCAGTTCTATTGCTTCAGCCCGATTTGCTTACCAAGATTTGCAACAAGATCAAAATCACGGTAAACTCAGTCAATATTGGCAGAAATTACAAATTAATATCAAACAACAATTTGGGAAAACCAGTCAAGAATATCAGGATTTTCTGGCTCAAACTCGGGGTCGTCCTTTCCACATCCCTAAAACCGATATTTGTATTAATCGCCAAAATTTACCGGGGCGATACTATAACGGCGTGATGTTTTCTAGCAAATGGCTTGCCGAAGATATGGGATTAGAAAAAGAACAGAGACCCGAGTTGCGAAAGATTGTAGACCTAACTCACTCCGAATGTGGCTTTGGCGACAGTAGCCCGGCGGATTGGTGGGTAATCGTCTTGGGGGATGGGGACGGTATGGGACAATATGTTTCCGGTAAAAAACTCCATTCTTACCAACAATATTTAACAGAAACTCACCCCGAAATCTTCATCGATCGCGATCGCTATCCCGACCTAGATGAAAACCAGTATGAGCAGAAAAAACGGCAGTTCATTAAAGCCTTTAGAGATGATAAACATTCCCTGCTGAAAACCCGTAAGCGCATGGGACCCGCCACTCACGTTGGTCTAAACCGCGCCCTGCTAGACTTCTCTAACCGTTTAGTTCCCTTTATTACCGAAAAGCGGTTTTGTGGTCGCGTGGTCTACAGTGGCGGAGATGATGTGATGACGGTACTCCCTTTAGAAGATTTACCCGATTATCTGCTCTCTCTGAGAGCCGCTTGGTGTGGGGGCGACGACCCCTATCAACCCCAAGCGGGCGATCCAGACTTGAAATTTCAATCCCAAGGCGGCTACTGGCGACCCACTTCGGATACAAATGATTTTCAAGGCTTACCAGACCGATCGCTGTTTACGATGGGATTCGGGGCAACGATGAGTCTGGGTATCGTGATCGTCGATAAAAGTGTTCCCCTCCCAGTCGCCCTGGAAGCCCTTTGGGAAGCAGAATCCGACCGGGCTAAAGAATTATCCGGTGGTCTACTGATGTCCATCGATCTGTTGCGGGGACTGACGGAATGGCGATCGCTATCTTTGATGCGATTTGTCCTGTCTGAAATTTTCCGTTTATCGAGTGTTCCCAACAAAAACGGCCTATGTTTTCGAGTTCTCTACAGTTCAGGAAACACCCTAGAAGCTCTGATCAAAGGAGAATTATACGCCGGTTGGCGAGATTGGATCACCACTGAACATCATCAAGCCTTGAGTTCTCTACTCTATCGCCTCGCCGAAGAACTCCCCCGCCATGCGGATTTGACCCCATCTTCTTACTTAATTGCTCAAGCCGCCAGAGCGATCGCCTTACGCCGAGACGACAAAGACTTGGTTCAAGAAAATATCGACAAACTGTTGCTCTGGCTCAGATATTGGGAAGATTGGGCGCGATCAGTCCATGTTCAATGGTTAATCGACCGGGAGAAAAACCCCGATACTCCCAAACCAATTGGAATTGACCTTAAGGACTTAAGTAATATTCTGCGTTTTTCGGCGTTTTGGCTCGATAAAATGCAGCAACGCCAACAATGGCACAGACAGGATCAGGAGGCTTAGATGGATTGGTATAAGATTGACCCCCTAGATGTTCTACTATTTCGGGAAGCCAAGCCCTTCAGTCCAGGGGAAGGCGCACGGGCTAAAGGACAGTTTCCGCCTATGCCCAGTGTAGTCTTTCAGGCTTTGCGAACGGCAACCCCTACCGCCCAACCCCATCCCGAATTTTTGGGGGTATTTTTATTAGATGGAGACAATACCCTTTGGTTGCCAACTCCCAAAGATTTGATCGGGGTGAAGCGGCGAACAAAAGATGATTTGCCCAACGAAAGAACAGAAAGTTGGCGGCGACTCACGCGGTTGGTGCCTTGTGAAACTCTGGAGTCGTGGGAGTCAGTCTGTTATTCCCAAGAGAGTTTACCGCCAATGGTTCCGCCTGAACTCAACGGTGAGGAATATGTTTCGGGTTCACCCAAACCCTGGATGAAAGCTTCTGCTTTATCTGCCTACTTGTGTGGAAATTCGCATTTTGCTGCTGATAATTTTACCGATAACCCCTGGGATATTCAGGTTCTCCCCCATACTCACATCGAAGACGGCACCCGACAGGTTCAGGATGAGGAGGGCTTTTTTACTGAAGTCGCAACACGCCTCAAACCGGGGTGGAGTTTGGTTGCGAGGGTGCAGTTGCTAGGGTTGCCGGATGAACCTTTTGTGGTACGCTTGGGTGGGGAAGGACATCGCGCTATTGTTTCCAAGCTGAAAGCTACTAAAAATGATACTGACGGGTTAGACTGCCTGAATTTACTGTGGAAGCAAGCATTACCGGATGTTCTCGAACCGGGACTGTTTGCCTACCTCCTCACCCCTGGACTTGCAGAAACGGCAGAACAGGTCTATGGTCTTTATCCCCAGGCTTGGCGGGACTGCTTATTGGGGTGTGTGGGCGATCGCCAATTGTGGTGGGGCGGAGTTGCCAAAAAAAATCGCCGCAAGGTTCGCACAAAAAACGGGTTAGAAGAATTAGAAGAAAAATCCTTTGCCTTGCAACCCCAATATGCTTTTGCTCCGCCTGGAACAGTGTATTTATTCAATTCTAAATCTATTCAATTGACCCGTTTACAATCAACTTTCCGTCATTTGCTCCCAATCACTCAAGATAAACCTTGGTGGGAAACCTTTCGCAAACTCAATTATGGAAAATTACTTTGGGGACGACGATGAATAACAGCTATCTTGTTTATTTGTACCTTTTATCACCTTTGCATACTGGAGGAACTTCCCAGGAAGGAAATGTTGTCGGTATTGCTCGGGAAACTCATACAGATTTGCCCTATTTGCCTTCTAGTACCATACGCGGAGGGTGGCGAGCCAGTGTCGGGCTGAAAGATTATATTGGTTGGCAGACGTTAAACGAGGAAAAACCGGAAGTTTGTATTACTTGAACCAACCGCAAACCCTGTTTAAAGACCAAGAAACTAGCGGCAAAGTTCATCATTGGCGACAATTTGGCTATTCAGAATTATTGTGGATTTCTTATCAAGATAAAAACTAATGACTTACAATTACGCTTACCTTTATTTACTGTCTCCCTTGCATACGGGCGGCACTACTCAAGAGGGAAACTTACTCGGAATTGCTCGTGAGTCTCATACCAATTTACCCTATCTTCCATCCAGTAGCATTCGGGGTCGGATACGCGCTAGTGAGGGAGACACAACCAAAAGAAATCGACTTTTTGGGACAACTTTGGAAGAATCTTCTACACTCGAACAGGGGGATATTTGGATCGGCGATGGTTCGCTTCTTTGGCTACCCGTCCCATCTCTGAGTCACGGTATTGTTTGGATTAGTTCTCCGATGTTATTGCGGCGTTGGGGACGTTTTCAGGAAAGTTTACCAGAGATTCCCGAAGCTTACAGCACCAATTTAGACACTGATAAACCTATTTATTTAAAAGATGCCATTATCAAACCGAATCATTTGCGGGCTTGGAGTGATTGGGAGCATTTTATGCCCGAACATACACAAACTCAAATGATTGAAAGGGTTTTGATTTTGCCCGACCAACACTGTTCAACTTTGATTCAAATGAGTCTGTGGCGACAGGTTAAAATTAAACTCGATCAACATAAATCTGTTGATGGTGGTTTCCGCTATGAAGAAGCTATTCCTCCCGATACACTGATGTATTTTCCTTGGGGTTTGACGGCAAAAGCCAACGGAACAGCAGAACAGTCTGAATCCGATTTTAAACAGTTAATTGAGAGTCACGAACTCTTGCAAATTGGAGGTCAGGAAAGTTTAGGTCGTGGTTTTGTTCAACAGTGGTTAGATTCATAATCAGGAGTAATAATTATGATAGTTTTCGACCCCCGCACAATTGCAACACCCGTTTATGATGCTTTGTCTGGATTGCGATCGCAATATAATGGAAATGATACTCGTCTCAAAGAACAAAAAAGTCAAGCTGTAGAACTTTATACCTATCTTTCCACTTGGGGTATGATGCGGTTAAAAGCTGAAGAAAAAGCTTTGAGTCAAGATGGAAAAAAGGATGTTGTTCGTCAGTATTTCCAATGCTTGCAAACTATGTCTGATGTTCAAAATTTAATCGGTGATCAGGGTTTAGAAACCCTAAAAAATCTCGGAACAGAAGAATATCTGGGCTTGACTGGTTTAGGTTTGGCATTATCTCAAGAATTTGCATTCTGGGCTAACGCAATTTATCACGATATTAAAGGAGAGAAATAATCTAATGGTATTTGAACGTCCTAAACCTCCCAATAAAGCAAATTCAAGACCGAATCCGACCCCAAGACCGAATCCTCAACAAAACCGACCCAATAGAGGCGGAAACGCCCCTCGCAGACCTGGAAATGGTGGCGGAAACCGGGGGAGAAATGGTGGCGGTAATGGGGATAATCGCCCTCCGCAGCCCTCTCCCTGGCTAGACTCAGAGAATGAACCCGAACCTGATGATAATGCTAGTTTTGTTGAATATCTGCGGTGGATGCGATCGCCGGATCATCCTCAAAAAGATGGAACCAAAACTCAAATTTTGCATAAGGCTGAAGACTCAGCTAACTACAATAAACGTCTCGGTCTACTTACAGAAAGAACTAAATTAATAGCAGGAAAAGATAATTGTTTTCAGGTTAGGTGTTCCTGGCGAATTCGGGTTGGTGGACATCGAGGGCCAGAAAGTATTTTGTTACCCGCTTTTGATGCTTTGGGAATGCCCTATATTCCATCTTCAACCCTGCGAGGTGTTGCGAGAACTCAAGCCATTCGAGAAATAATGAAGCGGGATAAGATTGAGTGGCAAGAAGCCGAGAAGAAAATAGCACCTTACTTTGGTTCTTTGGAAGCTGAGAAACCCCATCGCAGTGGAAAAGTTATCTTTCTAGATGCTTATCCATTACCCAATCAAATGGGTTTACAGATGGATATGGCAAACAATATTTGGAAATGGGACAACAATAACGAACTCGAATATAATCCCAATCCCAACCCGTTTTTATCTCTGAGAGAACCCACCTTTTTAATCGGGTTAAAGTTGGCAAGCCACTGTGACGACCGGACGATTTTGCAGAAAGTAAAAGGGTGGTTAACAGCAGGGCTACAAGCGGGAATAGGTTCTCAGGTTAATTCGGGTTATGGGGAATTAATTCGGGCGGGTTCTAGTCGTTCCTCCAATGAATTTTTGCGAGTCGAGTTTTCTTTGGAAGGTCAACTCATTCACGGACGAAAAAAATTTACTCAGTGGAATTGGAATGAACGCCGAAACGATTGGCAAATGAGAGGGCAAGCCGATGCAGAAGTGCGCCCAATTGCGTTTAAATCAATGTTGCGTTATTGGTTTCGAGCTTTTTCATTAGGTGTTTTGGATGTTGATACCGTTCAAATATGGGAAGCCCAATTATTCGGAGGGATTAATCCTAAAACATTTGGTTGGGTTAGAGTTGATATTCAAGATGGCAAGGTTACTCAACGGGAACCCCGACCAAACTTTAACGGAAAAGATGATGATTGCGGCGAACAAGTCGGAACGTTAATATTATCTTATTCTCCCGAAGCGCCCACAAACCAAAATATACCAATTCACAAACTCTTTGAATCTCTCACTTGGATGATGTTTCATTTAGGAGGAATTGGTCAGGGTGCCAGACGTCCGTGTTATTCCAGGCACAATCGCGATCGCGCTCCCTGGTATCGAGGTTCAACATTTTATATTGATAGTGATGAACAACTTTGGGAACTTCCTGATAATATTCGGGATTTTCAACGAAAATTTCAGCAAAAGCTAGAGCAATTTTATCAGACTTTATCTCAGCTTACCAGAAATCAAATGAATTACCGTCAACCTCGAAATATTGGTCAAGTACGCCGGGAACAGTGGACGGAAGCAGTTGATAGCAATTGTAGAATTATCGTCTGTTCAGGGAAAGAAGATTTTGAAAAACCTTATGTTTTGGCTGTTTTGCATAGCCAAGATTTAAAAGTAGAAGATAGACGCGGAAATATTAACTATGACGGGAATCTCTGCGGTCAAGTTTCGGGTCATGTTAAGCCCTCTCCCGTTTGGATTGCCGATTTAGGAGATTATCAAGTTGTAACGGTTTTTGGAGCAACAGAAAACCCCCGCCGTGAATATTTAAACCGCCTCCGAAGCAATACAAACAGAAATAGCTATTGGCAAATATGGCCTCTCCAAGAATAGTTTAATCTTCTGCAGTATCTACCAAAGATAGAATTAGTATAAATAATTGGGAGAACATCTTATGGTTCAAGTTTTAGCGGCGAAGGATATTACTTTAGAACAGTTGGAAACTCATTTTCAGCTTGAATGTATTGAGGATGATAACTTCTTTTGGGAGTGGAGAATTGATTTACCTGAACTCAATGACTGGGAAGTTCAACTCCTAGAAGAAATTAAAGCAGGTTATTCAAATTTAATCAAACAACCGCCATTACTAGAAAAACCGATTAACTTAACTGTGGTTTCTCCCTTACTATTTATTGGTCGTTTCTATCAATCTCCATTTAACATTAGAGCCGAAAAAAGTGTTGAAATATCCGCAATATCAGAGGATTCTGAATTAATTGTCAAGGGAAATATAGATACTTTAGTCTTAAAAAATCAAGTTTGGGTGATGGTTATTGAATCTAAACAAGCTAAACTCTCAGTCGAAGCCGGACTTGCTCAAATCTTAGCATATATGCTGGCTAATCCCAATTCTCATCAACCCAGTTTTGGATTAATCACAAATGGGGGAAGTTTTCTATTTCTGAAATTAATTCAAACTGAACACCCGCAATACGCAACGTCTGATTTGTTTGGCATCAACAATCGTCAGAATAATTTGTCAGATGTTCTCAAAGTCTTAAAGAAATTGATTCAAATTTCTCTAGTTTCTGACACTTAACTTTTTTATCTTGATATTCTCAATTTTTGTCATTTATGAAAACAACTTTAGTTGAATTTAATCGCCTCGATACCCTTATTATTACCCTGGGAACCCGTCAGGTTGGGTGGAAGTGTGAGGATGGAATGGTTCCCTGTTTGGGTGCTGATGGCGATCGCGGACTGGTTTAATTTTTCGTCAATCCCATGAAATGCTTGTGCAAATTGGTATCGGTGGTTAAACTGTTAATAATAACGGAGGATGGAAAGGATGACGATTCTGATTGCTAATATTGGTACTTCTGACCTGGCTTTGAAGTTCTATCAACCCCTGAAAAAGATTCAACGAGAAACCTCTGTAAGTGATGAAGATTTAGAACAAAATTATTTCCTTCCCGTCGGTTTTGATCGCAATGAACCTAATCTGAAGGAAGCTGAAAGCCAATTGAGTACAGGAGAATTATTGATTTGGCAAAACCGCTATCAATTGCTTAAAGAACAGTATTACCAGACGTGGAAAGTTAACACTTTTCGAGAGTTGACACAGTGCTTACTGGGAAAATATATAGAGACTCCCCAGGAGTTGCACGACTGCATTCGTCCGGGTCGTCTTTGGGGCGTGGTTAAAGAGGCTGTTGAAGCTTCTGTTCGAGATATTTATATTTTTGTGACCGACCAATTTTTAGAGGAGAACGGTGAGAAAAATAAAGGGGCTGATTCCGATACGGTTTATCTTTTTGAGATTTTACAGCTTTGGTTTGACCGTGAATTGAACAATCAAATTAATCTGCATAAAGTGGTAATTCCTAAAATGATTTCTCCGATTGACCAAGATGGTTTATTAGGAGAATATTACAACTTTTTTAAAGGTTTAGATCCGAGTGAGGGGATCTTGATTAGTGTTAAGGGGGGTACGCCCCAAATGCAAACAGCCCTGCGGGTTCAAGCGATTTCTTCTGATATTGCCAATCAAATTTACCTCGAACCTCAACTTTCGATTCAAAAGCTTTTGCAGGGAGAAGCATCGAGTTGTCGTCGGGTATCTTACTGGCGCTATCAACGGGTTCAAAAATATCAAACAGTTAAGAAACTATTGGCGCGTTGGGATTTTGACGGGGCGCGAGAAATTTTAACTAAATGGTTAGAAACGTTAGAAACTTTGGAGCGGTCTGGGATTACAGAAATCTCTGAGAGTCGTCATCGTTTGACGGTGGCGGTAAAAGCTTTAAAAATGTCTATTGCTTATCTGAATTTAGATAGTTACGAGGCTGATAAGCAAGCTGATAGCGGATTAGATATATTGGAGGTTTTGTGTAAAAATGAGCAAGGGTTCATTTTGAATGGTGAACAAAATCCCTTTCGATTGTGTAAAAATTATGAACCTGTTCTGAATCTTTATACTCAATGTTGTCTCTTTTGGAAACTGGAGCGCATTGCTGATTTTTTAGGAAGTATGAGTGCTTTTTATGAGGAGATTTTACATCAAACTTTTGAAAAATTAGAGGCTATCTCTTATTTTGATAAGACTAGAAATGAAAATGATTGGGTTTTAAAGTTGGATGAAATTCGAGGAACTCAACTGGGGGAAACTTTTCTGAAGATTGAGAAGAAAACGAACACTTCCTTTCCCAAAATTTATCAAAATCAAAAGCAAAGCAATTATAAACTACAAGGACGCTTGAGCAAACGCAATTTTGTTAAGGCATTAATTCTAATTAAAAAGGGGAGTTCGGAGACTTTGGAGGGGCTGATCGCATCTCTAAAAAGTCTTGACTATTGGGCAGAACAGCGCAATTTCTTGATTCATGGAGCAAAGGGAATCTCTAAACAACGGATGGAAAACTTGCACTCTGAGGACTTGGAAAATCCGGGAAATTGGAAGATTGAAAAGACTGTTCGTGTTTCTTGTTTGCACACAGAAATTATACCACAAATGAGTCAAATTTATTGCTGTTTCGTTGAGTTGGTTTCACTTTCTGGCTTTCCAAATGTACAAGATTATCTAGAGGTGAATCAGGAAACGCGCGATCCGATTGAACCCTATTATCTTTACTCGGAAATTAAGGAATGGGTTGGGCAAATTTTGGATCACGATCAATAATCTTGTGGGGGTTGAAGAATCGCTGAAACCCTGATTCTTTCGTTGACCCCCCCGGAATGCTTTCTCTGTCGGAGTTTGAGCGATTATTTATACCCTATTATTGCAAATATGTCTCAATAATTTGGGTGCTTGCTTGACCCCCACAAATTTGAGTGCTAGAGTACAGTCAGGGCAAGGGTTTAAACTCGGTAGCCTTTAAACTTCTCTGAAAGTTAAACGTATGGAAACCATTATCTGCTACTTCTATACTTGGTAAAATACCACCTGCTTTAAACTTCTCTGAAAGTTAAACGTATGGAAACTAGTTTTTTCCTTCCTCCCTCTTATCGCGCCTCCCATCACCCTTTAAACTTCTCTGAAAGTTAAACGTATGGAAACAGTAGAGTCCCATCTAACATAGTAAAGGGGCGATCTTTAAACTTCTCTGAAAGTTAAACGTATGGAAACATTAACCTTCTGCCGTCTCCTGGTTGGGGGTAATTTGGGGGGTTACTTTCTTTAAACTTCTTTGAAAGTTCAACCTATGGAACCCCCACCAACCTCCCCCTAAAAGGAGGAAGCCTAATTTTTTTGCTAATTTGAAAGTTCAACCTATAGAGCAAATAACTTTAAAAAAATACCCCCAAATTTGAGGGTATATTGTTATAACTAAATTCAGTTTCTTTCCATACGTTAGACTTGCTTAGAAGTCAAAGCGTTGCTGTTCTCAAATGGGTGGTAAACCACTTGATATTCAGCTTGAGGAACAAGCTTTTGTAAAATGCGCTGATGATTAACTGCATCATTTTGTGAACGAAAACGACCCACAACCAAACACTGATTATTAGTAACAGATTCTCGTTCTGAGGCGTTTGCCGATCGCACCAAACACCAGGGATGCAATCTCTCAAAAGCTGTCATTGCTCGTTCTCCTTACGCTTTGACCCCACGATAAGCCCAAGAATTTGCACAAAACAGGGCAGGCTACCCTTGACAAAGTTAACTGTTTGTGCAGTTGAACCGCTCCTTGAATTCGGTCGGTAGCTCGTCCCATCGTTCCCAAAGCAAATCCATCAGGGCCAAATGTCGCAGGTCAGTGGGAGTTGGACGACGGTAACGTTTACCCCGTGCAAACCATCGCTTAACATTGACACTCTCACCACTAAAGGCTTTGCGTTGTAGTGGGAGATTCTTGCTTCATCGGGTTTGTCTAGTTCTAGGTCATATAAGTCCTAAAACCCCGTCCAGATTCCCCTCCACAAGCATCTGTTTTACACCCACTGACTGCCCGGCAGCAGGCTACAAAATACTCATTTATATTTATCGTCATCTCATTCACCCTTACGGGTTCGCCAGTCGCTTCAAGTCGGGAAACCCTCCCAACGCGCTGGCTCACAACATTCGACCCCCCTGCTATCAGGTATTTTTTTTTGGTGATACGAGTTATCTGGCGAGAAGAACCAATCCTGGCTCACTAGGCGCATCTGGGCGCATTGCCACCATGATTTTACCACCTTGAGGCTCTCTTTAATGTCTCCTTTTGGTCGGTTTTGTCTTGGTCGTGATTCATCTCTCCGTCAAATCTTTGATTGTGACGGGAGTCGGATCACGACATTAAAGATAGCTGCATCGTCAACAGCAAAGTTAGGTTGAATACCCAGAATAATCACCTGAGTCCGACACTTAGCCAAAAGAGGATAAAAGCGCAATTGATCGCAGTCAGAGTTGATGAGTTTTTTTAACCGTTGCTCCAACTTTTTGAATTGTGGAGGGGTAAGAACAGCCTCAAAAACTGATTTTTGAACCCTGATGCCGTAAGCCTCCAACAGAGACGAGACTTTAGTCCGGCGGCGATCCTCAACGATGTCGTAGCAAATGAGGTAAAAAGTCACGATTTTAACAAGAAAGGACGGTATTCAAGAGTTTCAGTAATAGCGCGAACATATTCCTCGACTTGCCACGCTAACGCACTCCGCAAACTCACTTGACCTGCATAAGCATGAAAAATCTGGGTTGCCATCAAAGATTCCCAGTTTTGAACAAAGGTGGCACGATGGGACTGACTCAACCCTCCGCGATCGCTAAACTTGGGCGCTTTTTCAAAAACCCACGCTTCCACAACCGGGCGAAACGGTTCCATCAAGTCACAGGGTAAAGGCAAATGGTTCTGACAGTGAAGGTGCAGTGTTCCAACTTCCGCACAACAGCCCGACGATAGCAGTAAAACATACAGTTCACGGGACAGCAAAGCATAAGCCAGTTCTAAAGTTGGCTCAAAATCTTTGACAGAAACCAGAACAGAGCCAAGGGCTTTTTGATAACGCTGGAACACTTGAACTTGCCAGGTTTGTAAGGCAAGCCAACTATTCAAACCGGGCAGAACCTCAAGTTGCTGTTCGAGACATTCTCGAATGCCAGAGTATCCTAAGCTTTGTAGAACTTTAGTGGCGTTGTACCACCGTCCCCGTAAAAGTGAATGAATGAAAGCGATGCGGAAGTTGCGATCGCTATTGCGCTCTTGTTGTAGGACTGTATAGAACGGTGTTTCCTGGGGGGTAATTTGAGCGGTGATATGACCGTTATCGCGGATAAAACTGAGCCGGATGCGGTAACGATAGATCGCCGCGATCGCACTCCGCCCCAGCGTACAGCCTTCAAAAGCGATGATCTGTTGGGTGGTGTCGATGGAGTGGCGAGATTGAATCCGATCATTGTAAACGATCGCAAAGTCTCGCAGATCCGCTTCCAAATAGGATTGCGGTTCGGTGAGGTAAATCGCAGTCATGTTGGCTTTCTCCGAAGTTCCATGACTGTATTGAACCGAAACCGATTTGGCGATCGAACCTGAGATTTAACAAAAATTCAGAAGATTTTTCTGTGTTGGGATAGGCGTTCCGATAGAAGTTGTAAAAAAACAACTCAAGTGCGAACACAAAAATCCGTTTGATTAACTGGATACTGTTGTTGTTCAACTCAAAGAATGTGGTTTTTTTCGATTCTCAACTTCCAATGGGAGATGCTTTGTTGGCTGCATGGTATCAAGTCCGCACTCGCAGCAAAACAGCCGGGATTGATGGGATCTCTGTCGAATTATTTGCTCATTTTCTAGACGAAGAACTCAAACGACTCGCCCACCAGCTTCAGCAAGATATCTATCATCCTTTACCCGCTTTGGGGTTTTATCGGGCGAAAAAAAGTGGTGGTCATCGGCTTATTGGAATTCCAACTGTACGCGATCGCATTGTCCAACGCTTGCTGTTGCGATCGCTTTATCCAGCCTTAGAAGAAACGTTTCAAGACTGCTCTTTTGCTTACCGTCCAGGAGTCCGAGTGAAACACGCGATCGAACGGGTTGCCGAGGTGTATTCCTCCCAAACATGGACAGTCAAAGCGGATATTTCACAGTTTTTTGATAGCCTTTGTCGAACATTGCTGCTGTCTCAGTTGGAGGAACTGTCAGTCGATCAAACGGTGGTGCGTTATATCAAAGGACAGTTGGAGGCGGGTATTGTTGTCGGGGGAATGCCTATCCTGTCAGGTCGTGGGGTTTTACAAGGTGGCATTTTGTCGGGCGCTTTGGCGAATTTGTATTTGAGTGAATTTGACCGACGCTGTTTAAATGCGGGTGCCTCTCTTACCCGTTATGGAGATGATTTTGTCATTGTCGCGAGAAGCCTATTAGAAGCAACACGCTTTTTGAATTTAATCGAAGATTGGCTATCAGATATTTATCTAACCCTGCAACCAGAGAAAACTCACATTTTTGCCCCGGGTGAGGAGTTTGTCTTTCTTGGTTATGGCTTTCAAGCTGGAGAAATTATTACCCCAGAGTACAAGCAACCCCGACGAAATCACAACAAGAAAGCGGTTTCTGTAGCGTCTCGTCCTCCCATTGCTTGCTCGATTGTTACCCCAACCCGCAAGTCTTTATCAACTCGAAATTTTCTGGATTCTTGGAGGGAAGGTATGACAACACTTTATGTCACGGATCAGGGTGCTTATGTCAAGGTGAAACATCAGCAATTTCAGGTCTTGCTCGGCAATGATCTGAAAGTGTCTATTCCCGTCAATGTCGTAGACTATATTATCCTCTTTGGCTGTTGTAATTTGTCGCACGGTGCGATTGGTTTGGCTTTGCGTCGTCGCATTCCCATTTTGTTCTTGTCTTATCAGGGTCGTTACTTTGGTCGCTTGCAAACCGATGGGATGACACGGGTAGACTACCTCAGCCGACAAGTCCATTGTGCTGAAGATGAAACCTTTGTGCTGCGTCAGGCTAAAGTGATTGTTGCCGGAAAACTGCACAACTGTCGGATTTTACTGCGTCGTCTCAACCGCGATCGCCAAATTTCTCAAGTGATTGAGGCGATTGAAGAATTGGGAGTCTGGCAAGAGAAAATTGCTGAGGTGGAGTTGCTCGAATCTCTATTGGGTTACGAAGGCTTCGGAACTCGCATCTATTTTCAGGCTTTGGGGGCATTGGTACAACCTCCGTTCACCTTTGAACACCGTACTCGTCGCCCTCCAACTGATCCAGTGAATAGTTTGTTGAGTCTGGGTTATACTTTACTCCATCAAAATATTCACTCGTTAATTCTGGCGGTGGGTTTACATCCCCATTACGGCAATCTTCATGTTCCTCGTAGCAACCATCCGGCGTTGGTGTCAGATTTGATTGAGGAGTTTCGCGCCCCGGTGGTGGATTCGCTCGTTATCTATCTGGTAAATTCGGGAATTTTTACCCCGGAAGATTTTACCCCAAGTGACGAACGAGGTGGGGTTTATCTTTATTCCGATGCTCTCAAAAAATATCTGAAGCATTGGCAGGATAAGCTTTCTTTGAAAACGACTCATCCTCATACGGGTTACAAGGTTAGCTACTATCGGTGTTTGGAGTTGCAGGTTTGGGAGTATATTTCTTGCTTGATGGGAGAGCGGGAAGTTTATCGGCCTATGAAACTGGAAAAGTGGTAAACTAGAGTTTCCGGAGGGGTTCGACAACTGCTCAAACCTGCATTGTTTCGTTAACCCCCCCGGAAAGCCTTCTCTCTCTGAGTTTGAGGGATTCTGGAGAGTATTTTATTGCAAATATGTCTCAATTATTTTGGTGCTTGCTTGACCCCCCCGGAAATGGAATGTTACACTCCAGTAATAGCAAGGGTTTCAACTCAGCAGTCTTTAAACTTCTTTGAAAGTTAAACGTATGGAAACAATCACTCTACAACTACTAGTTGGAGGGGATGATCTTTAAACTTCTTTGAAAGTTAAACGTATGGAAACATTGGAGCTTTATCAACATTGTCTACACTAGCTACTGCTCTTTAAACTTCTTTGAAAGTTAAACGTATGGAAACATTCCAGATCAGGGTCTTGTTCTGTTCAATACCTCCCTTTAAACTTCTTTGAAAGTTAAACGTATGGAAACTTACCATCAGAAATG
Organism: Limnospira sp. PMC 1279.21; assembly: GCF_032349615.1. Classification (NCBI taxonomy): domain Bacteria; kingdom Bacillati; phylum Cyanobacteriota; class Cyanophyceae; order Oscillatoriales; family Sirenicapillariaceae; genus Limnospira; species Limnospira sp. PMC 1279.21. Next base: position 17,632 of record NZ_JARPLU010000027.1, read on the forward strand.
CCATAGTCTTGGATTTAAAGGAAACCTTTAAACTTCTTTGAAAGTTAAACGTATGGAAACTGTTCGGGGTATTCTACCCCACAGGAATCACACTTCTTTAAACTTCTTTGAAAGTTAAACGTATGGAAACCAGACCTGACAGACCGGCTCTTTGCCTTTGTCAGCACTTTAAACTTCTTTGAAAGTTAAACGTATGGAAACAGTTGTTCCATCCGAATTAGGATGGAATTGATTGTCTTTAAACTTCTTTGAAAGTTAAACGTATGGAAACAGGGATTTCTCCATGTTATTGTTGGCTTCTTGCCGGATACTTTAAACTTCTTTGAAAGTTAAACGTATGGAAACTTAAATTAGCTGCCCCCCTAGCCCCCCAACTTTGGGGAGAAATATATTTTCAACTTCTTTGAAAGTTCAACCTATGGAACCCCCACCAACCTCCCCCTAAAAGGATGAGGCCTAATTTTTTTGCTGATTTGAAAATTCAACCTATAGAGCAAATAACTAAAAAAAATACCCCCCAAGTAGAGGGTATATTATTAAAATAAATTCAGTTTCTTTCCATACTTGATACCGGCTTAGAAGTCAAAGTGCTGCTATTTTAAAATGGGTTGTAAACCACTTAATATTCAGCTTGAGGAACCAGCTTTTGTAAAAAGTCATGTTTTTCAATTTGAGCTTTTACCGATTGAAAAGTTAATAATGTTCTTCCTTTCTCGCCTTTTTATGACTAACAATATAGACTCCCCAGGGCAGACGAACTCCTGTTAGAGTCGTGAACTTGAACTGAGCGTGTTCCGGGTTAGCAATATCCAAATCTGCCCAACTCAAATTGGTATTTTGTAAGTTCGTCTGTGCTAAATTTGTACCACTGAGATTCGCCCAACTCAAATCCGCATCCCTGAGATTAGCATAACTTAAATTCGCCCGTTCTAAATCAGCTTGACTCAAGTTCGCGCCCAGCAAATCTGCCTTGTAGAAATTGCATCCCAAAGCGCTGGCTCCGTGCAAATCTGCCTGAGACAGCCGCCCCCCCGCAAAGTTCGCATTTTCAAGACAGGTTAAACTTAAATTGGCGCAACTCAAGTTAGCATTCGCACAATTCGCTCCCGTCAAATTAGCTTTAAAAAGGTTAACTCCCTCTAAGTTAGCTTTGTAAAGTACAGCACAATGCAAGTCTATTTCACACAAACTCATCCCCTGCAAGTTAATTTGGGTCAAGTTGGTATAACTGAAATCTCGCCGCCCTTCCGCATATTCTGCTTTAAACTTTTGAGTGGAAATGGCTTCACCGTTATTTACGAATTTTGGCGATTGAGTCATGGTTTTATCCTCCTTTTTGAGTCTGTTTAGAATTGATTTTTACTGAAATTGTCTGATTATTTACGAGTCTTTGTGAAAGGGCTTAGGCATTTGAAACCGAGTTCCCCCGGCGATTTTATGCTGCAAAGCCTGTTGAACAAAGTTCCCTAACAAATCCCCTAAACCTGGTGCATTTTCCAAGTATTTGTGGAGTCTTCGGAGATTTGGGCTGTTGAGATGATGGTCTGGAAATTCCCCAGGGAGTCCTCCGATTTGGACTTGTTGAGCGATGTACTGGCGGATATAATTAAGATCATTTATCCATTTGCGAAGGGTTTCTGCTTGACTATCTTCTGTGCGGCGTATCCATTTCAGCCAAAAGGATGAAGGTTCATAGACATAGTATTGAGTAATATCGATTAGGTATTCTACTCCTTGTAGAAATTGCTGGGTTTTTTCCCGAATCTGCCCTCTTAATTCTTGTTGTTTGTCTGGGGTTAAACTCTCATGATTCATCCCATCATTCAACTGATTGAGCGTTAACTGAATGATTTGAGCGGATTGGCGAATATCAGCTTGTGCTGCTTTTAAATTCTCGACTAAACCCTCACAATGTTGGGTCATTAATAACTGTCCATCTTGTGTATTTTCGACCTCGTAGACTTGATTGAGGTATTGAACTAATTCTGGGTAATCAATTCTTCCGGTTTTTTTCATTTCATCTATCCATAAGCTGAGTAGCCGCATTTTATAGGAGGAATTTTGAGGATTTTCGGCCAGAACTGAAACGGAATGTAAGGGGGATACTTTATTCGTGTTGAACTGCGAGGAACCGTTCGAGGAAATGGAGTCTTGTCTGTTCATGGTTAAATCTCCAGCTATTTTTTGAAGTGAGGTGAATTGAGGGACAGAGGTTAGGGAAAAACGCCTTGAATGCCAGGGGTTTAATCGTTGAATTCTGCTTCTGAGTTCATCAGTTCTCGTAGTTCTTGGCGTCGGCTTTCTAGCCAGATGTTTCGTTGCAGTTCAACCGTTTCACTAAAGGATTGGCGAGTATCTTTGCGAAGACTGAGGGCGATAGTCATCCCGCAAGCGGGCCCACTGGTGATGATGGAGACTAACAGGGAGAACAGGTGAAAGCCTAAGCTAGACCAATCTCCCTGAATTAATTTGCTGCGAAAGTTGATGATAGCCAGCCGAGTGGCTTCGATACCGGAGCGGAGTTCACCGTCGGGGGTAAAATGTTCCTGGTAGACTTGGGGCTTGTGTTGTTGGAGGAATGCCAAGTCGTTCCCCATCTTCACCCGGAGAGCGAGGCTTTCTTCCAGTTCCTGTTTGGCGGTTTCATAGTTTTGGTGAGCTTGTTGACCGAGTCGAGAAGCTTTCGGACAGAGGGGTAATTCTTCCAGGGGTACTGTTGCCCAGTTGGTGTTCTGTTGTTCCCAGGTTCCGTGCAGTTGCACGAATAGGGATTGTCTGCGGGGGTGGTCTTTAAGCATTTGGTTGAGTTCTTTGTCCCCTTGTTCGCATCGGGTTAAAGCGTCTTTGTATTGAGGGCTGTCTAGTTGTTTGAGGCTTTCTACCTGGTTGATTTTCTGGTTGATTGTTTCTGCGGATAATTCTTGGGCTTTGAGTTGAGTTAAACCGGATGGGTTGAGTAAGAGTTCGGTTCCCACTGCGGCGATTAGTGATAGAATTGTATTAATGGATATCATGCCTGCGATCGCCCAATTTGACCAAGAACGACCATAGGGTTTTCGAGCAGAAACGGCGGTAGCTGCACCGTTCGTGTATTTGAGAAGCAAACCATTGACCAGTAGCGTGACCGGAACTCCTAGAACACCTAAGTCTCTGAAAGCATAGTACAGCAGTGGAAAGCTAGTTGCCACATTAATCACACCGCTAATGGTCACTAAACAAGCCGTGCGTTCGCTATCTTTTTCTAAGTTATTGGAGACAATAGCCCGACCCCGAAAGTCTTTGGGGTTAGCAATGACTAATCCCTGGAGTTGCTTAATCAGGTTTCGGAGTTTTTTAGGCTTCTTCTGGCTTGGGCTAGGGTTTTTCGCTTTCTCTACTAACTCAGCATACTTGCCGCTTTCCTGAATGTACAGGATCAAGTCTTCTACTGTTGGTTTTTTGGGGCTGGAAGTCTGTTGATTTGCTTTCGGAAGGTCAGAATTGCGGTAGTTCATTGGTTTTTCCTGTTGGCTTTTGCAGCCCTGGGCTGAGTTCGGTTTGAACTCAAGTCCGGGCCAAAAAGAAAGTGCCAAAACTTACAGGTTTAACCAGTTATTCGGTTGTCCTTATGAACTTATCTTCGCTTTAACACAATTTGGGGCTTTGTCAACAGGTCTATTCTATTTTTTTCTCAAGGTTATATACAAAGCAGGGGGGCGTAACCCTGTTCCCATGACAAAGGGGTGTCCACATCAGGAGCCGTATGAGGTGAAAGTCTCAAGTACGGTTTTGAATGGGAGTTGGGGAGGGTGACTTCCCTTTCGACCCCTACCCCTTGGAGGGAGTAGGATATGACTGAAAGCCAATGCCTAACTGTAATGGTTAGGATATGCCCACTAGTCACGGTATGGACATAGATACTGCGGCGATTAAGAGTATTATGACGAGAGCGAGTTTAAAGACTACGTGGTTGTATACAGCTCCAAAAGTCGAAGTACGAAAGCAGGGGGTAGTAACTCTGTTCCTACGAAAAAGGGTGTCCATATCAGGAGCCGTGTGCTGGGAAACTCGCAAGCACGGTTTTGAAGTGGAGTTCGGGAAGGTGACTTCCTGTTCGACCATAACTCAAATTACTATTCAGGGGTCGTCTCATCTGAGACCTTCAATAAGTTAGACCATATAATCTGGCAAATGTTACGGGCATGGACAGTCTCAAGATGCGGAAAGGCAAATCGTAAAGAACTGAGTAACTATTGTAGACCGGAAACGGTTAAACTCAGCGATGGTAGAGAAAGGCATGAAACTTGGTTATTCTGTACCAAGGATGGACATAGACTATGGAAGCATAGCTACACTCCGATTGTCAGACATACCCTGATACGCCCTGAAGCAACACTTTATGACGGAAACTGGACTTACTGGGCAACCAGAAAAAGTCAAGCAATTGATACGCCAAACAGGGTAGCAAAACTACTCAAAAAGCAAAAATGCCTATGCGCCTGGTGTGGGCAATACTTTACCCCATCAGATTTAGTTGAAGTAGACCACATTGTACCTCGAAGCCACGGCGGAAAGGATGAATACAAGAATCTTCAACTATTGCACCGCCACACCCGCGATGATAAGACGGCACTTGACAACGTCAACGCTGCATTCTTAACAATGGAGCAGTCTGCGCGTGCGTCACATCAGGAAGTTTTTCGTGTCTATGCCAATTATCTGGATGTGGAAGCACCACTAGAGCCGTATGAGGTGAAAGTCTCAAGTACGGTTTTGAATGGGAGGGGGAGATGGTAACATCTCTCTCGATCCCTACTTGTTTGTCTAACAATTTTAACTCTGATCAGCCCTAGTCCGGGTTAATGAAACTTAACCTAGTATGATGATCTATTTTTCTCGATAAAATGCTGTTAGAGGTGATTATTTAAAATGATGAAAGTTAATCGGATGGAATCAAGCCATGCTGGTGGGCATATCAGTAAAATGGCTATCTTTCTGGCCATTTTGGCGGGAACAATGGCTTTAACTAACCCCAGTCGCCAAGACTATCTCGAATATGCCTCGGTGAAGTTATCCCAAGAAGCGAAAAACAACCTATGTAATGAGGCGGAAGTTCCGGCTATTCTCCGAGGTTTTTCTAATATTATTGTAGACACCTGCAATACTTTGGTAACTTCTCAACGTGGTACAATTAGGGCTTTTATTGACAATTCTACTCACCGAAAAAATGCGATGATTTTTAGCATTTATACCTCGGAATTGTTGAATAATCGCTATAGAACTCTGGCTCTGTTTGGTAATTTTATCACATTTTCAGCGGAAAAACTGCCGGAAAATTCCGTAGAATAATCGGAAGCAGCCCAATTGTATTCTGAGCGAAAAAGCGCCCTCCCATAAGGCCGGGTGCTAGGTCAGCCCCCGGAAACAGGACAAGACTGCTGGACCCTCAGCCAATGTTGGTTGAGGGTAGAATGGGTTTGCGATCGCTTTCGGTGGTATGGACAGTTACAAAAAAAGATACAATGTTGAGATGGCGATTGTGGTTTGTTGAGTGGACAAAAGCCAACATTGACAATTAGCCAGCCGTTGGCGCGATCAAGATACAAAGGCAACCCAGAAATTATGACTGTCAGAGTTCGTTTGGCTCCTAGCCCTACAGGTAATCTACACATTGGTACAGCCAGAACCGCTGTATTTAACTGGCTTTTCGCCCGAAATCAGGGCGGTGAGTTTATACTACGCATTGAAGATACAGATCAAGAGCGATCGCGTCCTGAATTTACCCAAAATATTTTAGATGGACTAACCTGGTTGGGTCTAAATTGGGATAAAGGGCCGTTTTTTCAGTCCGAGCGCCTGGACTTGTACCGGAAAGCTATCTGTAAACTCCTAGATGCGGGTTTGGCTTACCGTTGCTATTGTACTCCGGAAGAACTTGAGGAAATGCGATCGGCTCAAAAAGCTAAAAATCAAGCTCCTCGCTATGATAACCGCCACCGCGACCTAACCGCAGCACAAAGGGCGGCTTTGGAAGCTGAAGGCCGCAGTGCCGTGATTCGCTTTAAAATAGACGACAACCGAGAAATTAGATGGAATGATTTGGTCAGGGGTTCGGTAGTCTGGAAAGGCTCCGACTTGGGGGGAGATATGGTCATTGCTAGGGCTTCCAGTAGCAATGCGATCGGTCAGCCTCTCTATAATTTGGCGGTGGTGGTCGATGATATTGATATGCAGATCACCCATGTAATTCGCGGTGAAGACCATATCGCTAATACTGCCAAACAGATACTACTCTACGAAGCCTTGGGGGGAACGGTTCCAGAATTCGCCCACACTCCTTTGATTTTGAATCCTGATGGCCGTAAACTATCTAAGCGGGACGGGGTGACTTCTATCTCAGATTTCCAAAATTTGGGTTACACAGCCCCCGCTTTGGCTAATTATATGACACTATTGGGTTGGACTCCCACTGATTCTACTCAGGAAATCTTTACCCTAGAACAGGCGGCGAAAAACTTTGGTTTTGATAGGGTCAATAAGGCGGGGGCAAAATTTGACTGGGATAAGCTCGATTGGTTGAATGGTCAGTATATCCATAATCTGCCAGTGTCGGAATTAACAGATATGTTGATTCCCTATTGGAAAGAGGCGGGTTATGACTTCGACCCACAGAGCGATCGCCTTTGGTTGGAACAGTTAACAACCCTCATTGGTCCTAGTCTTACCCGTCTCAAAGATGCAGTAGATATGGCCGCGATGTTCTTTCCCTCCAGTGTCAGTTTAGATGAAGAAGCCCAGCAGCAGTTGCAACAAGAGGGAGCCCAAACCGTCTTGGCAGCTATCAAGGATAAACTCGAATCTGAGCCTACACTGACAGCAGATACCGTCAAGGATATGATCAAAGCTGTTACCAAAGAGACGAAACTTAAAAAAGGGCTGATCATGCGATCGCTCAGAGCAGCTCTCACTGGGGCTGTTCATGGCCCGGATTTAGTTGAGTCCTGGCTGCTTCTTCATCAGCGAGGAACTGATCTAACTCGCTTGCAAAACATATTAGATCGTTAATTGTTATTGAGGCTGAATGCTATGGCGGATAGCTCTAAATCCAAACCACAAGACGATAAAACTCCCATTGAGGATAAAAAGTCTGCTACTAAAGCAGATACTACTCCAGCTAAATCCTCTACTCCCAAAGATCACGAACCTGTGGTTGAGGCTAAACCTGCTGCTAAAACCCCAGAACCCAAACCAGAACCAAAACCAGAACCCAAAGCCGAACCGAAACCAGAACCTGTGGCTGCTAAACCCCCAGAACCAAAACCAGAACCAAAACCAGAACCCAAAGCCGAACCGAAACCAGAACCTGTGGCTG
>NZ_JARPLU010000027.1:24992-38609 GCF_032349615.1 Limnospira sp. PMC 1279.21
CCGAACCGAAACCAGAACCTGTGGCTGCTAAACCCCCAGAACCAAAACCAGAACCCAAAGCCGAACCGAAACCAGAACCTGTGGCTGCTAAACCCCCAGAACCCAAACCAGAACCCAAACCAGAACCAAAACCGGAACCAAAACCGGAACCTGTAGCCGCTGCTCAACCTGCTGCTATAACTACCGAACCCACACTTGAGGGGGGTGTAGATATGCCGGAAGTAGATGTAACAGCGATTAAAGAAAAAGTCCTGGACTTTTTCTCGAATTTACCAGAAAACTTTAGTAAGTTTTTCAGTGAATACTACCGTCCGCTAACAACTGTAATTCTGATTATTGTGTTGTTTGTAACGCTGCGGGTGTTAGTTGGGGTGATTGATATTATTAATCAAATCCCCCTAGTTAAACCCAGTTTAGAAATGGTGGGAATTGGATTCTCTGGATGGTTTGTCTATCGCTATTTACTGCGGAGCGAAACTCGGGAAGAACTGGTTAATAAGTGGCGCGAGTTTAAGAAAGATGTGTTTGGGGAAAATTAATACTGTTTAGAGTGACTATTTATCAGGATAATTATTGCTAACAAATATTTGCATTTATTTACTGGTAAAAATGTTCATTGCAACTCTAATTACACCACGTCAAACATGGTAAATATCAAGTCCGTTTAATCAGTCAATAACACCTAGCTAAAACGGACTTGATACAACTAGAAGTTAGGTAACTTCCGTATATTATGATTCCCCTGTCTTCAACATAAGACAGGGGATTGTTGTAATCGGGATAGCTATTAATCAGCTATTATTCATGATTCTGTAAGTCTCAAATAGCGCTACCAGACCTTCCCCAGGGCCATGGGGATGATAGCCGGATAATTAAAAGCTAATTATAACTATAATATAGTTATCTCAAATTGTGTGATATAAGGAGACAGACTGATGGAAATTGAGCCAACCAAAAGCATAATATTTAGCTCAATCGTGGCAGTTGTTGGGTTATTTGTCAATAGTTCAGGGGTGGCTTATTCTCAGGGTTCTAACCCAACCGTAATGTTTGAAAACGTGACGCTATCACCGAATTTTGAACCAGATCCAATGATTCTTAGGGGACTGAGTGGGGGTCCGGTGAGGAGTCAAGATATTGCGGGTAGAGAGGAAACGCCAACGGGTCCCTGTATCGGTTATGTGGATCAAAAGCCAGACCATACCCTGGTTTTAACTGAGTTTTTTAACCATCTGAGTCTGACGGTTCAAAGCAATGAAGACACGGTAATTGTGGTTAGGGGACCGGGGGGGAGTTGGTGTAATGATGACTTAATTGGTATGAACCCAGGAATTATCGGTCAGTGGTTATCTGGTAGGTATGAAATTTGGGTGGGTTCCTATGAACCTAATAGCTATCACCCATATATAATTGAAATTACTGCTAGGAGGTCTTCTGAGAATTGATCATGATGACCATTGACGCAGTGGATTGATTGGCGATATAGTATCTAATTTTAGGGACCACCGGAACCGGGGTAAAATTCGGATGCGGGTTTAATTTCGGTAACAATAGGTCGCGGATAGGTTCCTGATATTTGCAGTTGATGTTTGGATTTTCTGGCGATTTGTTCCTGTTGGGAATTATGATAAAAAATTGCTGATCGGTATTGTTCACCTCGGTCAGGACCTTGGCGGTTTAGGGAGGTGGGGTCATGAATTTGCCAAAAGACTTCTAATAGTTGTTCGTAGGAAACTACATCAGGATTATATTGAAGCTGTACGACTTCTGCATGACCCGTAATTCTAGCGGCTACGTCTAAATAAGATGGGTGGGGAAAATGTCCCCCCATATATCCGGTGACGGTTTCTATCACGCCGTTGATCTGACTAAATTTGTCGGCGACTCCCCAAAAGCATCCGGCTGCAAAGGTTGCGGTTTCTATCATATTGATGATCAGGGTTTATGGGAATTATGTATTTTGATTATATATCTGATTATATATCTGATTATATAAGTGTTCAGGTAGCTAAATTTGAAAAATTTTGGCGATCGCCTACTCAAAACATCGCCAAACCCGCTACAACAAGATAAGAGAGTTTGATAATTGAATCCTAATGGCAACTTATTTAGTTACGGGTGCTACCGGAGGAATTGGTTTAGAATTTTGTCGTCAATTATGCGATCGCCAAGAAACTGTGATTGCAGTCTGTCGCCATTCTAGCGCCGAATTAGAACAATTAGGGGTGCGAGTCGAGTCTGGGTGTGATATCACCTCCCCAGAAGCCGTCAGTAAGTTAGCCTCCAATTTAAAAGGTAGCACTATTGATGTACTGATTAACAACGCGGGTATTTTAAAGCGTAACACCCTGGAAAACCTGGATTTTGATAGTATCCGCCAACAGTTTGAAGTCAACGCCTTGGGACCCTTGAGAGTCACTCAGGCTTTACTCCCTCACCTCCAGTCTGGCTCAAAAATTGCTATAATCACCAGTCGCATGGGTTCTATTGGTGACAATACCTCTGGGAGTTCCTATGGTTATCGAATGTCTAAAGTAGCCGTAAGTATGGCGGGAAAATCTCTCTCCCATGACTTAAAACCCCGAGGAATTTCTGTAGGTATTTTACACCCAGGCTTAGTCAGAACCCGCATGACTAACTTTACAGGGATTACTCCCACCGAGTCAGTACAGGGACTATTAGCCAGAATTGCTCAACTCAACTTAGATAATACTGGCACATTTTGGCACGCTAATGGTGAGGTACTTCCCTGGTAATCTGTAGGGTAGTTTAATCAGGTAATATTAATGGCTAATCATACTTAATATTACTATCATCAATTTCCGATTCTTGATCAGCTAGGGGTAGCAGAATTTCTACGGTAGTTCCTTGGTTTCTTCCGGGACTGTTTAAATAAATGCTACCCCCCATCATTTCCACCAAATTTTTAGATATCATTAAACCGAGTCCCGTACTTCCTTGAGGATTAGTGTTAGACTCATTTTCTACTTGAAATGCCTCAAAAAGTCGGTGTTGATTTTTCGGCTCAATACCAATTCCGGTATCTTGAACAGTGATAACTGCCATAGTGATTGGGGAGTCGCTGGGATTAGATTTCACCTGTCGCAGTTGAGTAATAATCGTAATATTACCACGGTCTGTAAATTTAATGGCATTACCAATCACATTAATCAAAACTTGTTTTAATTTGTTGGGGTCGGCTTTAATTTTAATGCCTTGAAAAAAATCTTGTCGGTAAAGCTGTAGATTTTTCTTGCGAAAATTGCCGAACTGTAAATAAATAGCAGCGGTTAGAGATGCGTGCAAATCAATAGGCTTTAACTCAATTGAGACTTTCCCCGCTTCAATTTTTGCTAAATCCAAAACCTGATTAATGAGGTTAATTAAATGCAGAGAAGACTGATAGGCTTGTTGCAGCAGTTCGGTTTCTTCGTCACTGTTATCATATAACTCATCAAGTAACAGTTGCAGAGAACAGATAATGCCATTGAGGGGTGTTCGCAGTTCATGGGATGTTTGCCTCAGAAATTCATCTTTGCGGAGATTACTATTGTTAAGGCGGATATTTTCCAGTTCAATATTATTGAATTTTTCGGTTAAATTCTGCAAACTTTTTTCTAGCTGAGTTTGTTTTAAATGCCCCGAATCGCGCAGGTCTTGAATATGATTCTCTAAATCCTGTTTCTCTTGATGCCACTTTTGTTGTTTTTGGTAACTATGCCAAGCTATTCCAGCAGCTCCTAACACGGAAATCAAGCTAATCACAAAAGGCAGCAGATTATGACTCGATAAAAAATAAACAGAGCCATATAATAAAGAAATAACTGTCATCAGACCAAGAGTAGTAATTGTCAGACCAGACCTTGATAATATATTTTGTGTGAGCTTTTTCGGCATCAGTGCTACCCACCAACTCACCACCTGAGTGGTGCCCTTTAGTAAAAATTTACTGTGCTTCTATTCTAGGTGACAAATTCCCGGTTGTCGGTAAATTTAAAGATTGACTAAAATATAGCAAACGTTACTGATTAGGTAGAACCATGAAAGCAGTTTGGCTGGAACATCAGCAACTGGAACTCCGCACCGACATACCCACGCCTACACCGAGTCCAGGAGAGGCATTAGTGCGAGTCCTGCGAGCCGGGATTTGCAACACTGACCTAGAATTGCTTAGGGGATATTATCCCTACCAAGGCATTCCGGGCCATGAATTTGTCGGTGTGGTGGAACAAGGTCCCCCTAATCTTCTGGGACGGCGGGTGGTGGGAGAAATTAACGCCGCCTGTGGGAAATGTAGATTTTGCCTGACTCAACAACCCACCCACTGCGAAAATCGCACTGTTCTGGGTATAGTTAACCGTAATGGTGCATTCGCTGATTATCTCACGCTTCCAGTGCAAAATTTACATTTAGTTCCCCATAGTGTTTCTACGGACGCGGCGACTTTCACGGAACCCATTGCGGCGGCGCTGGAAATTCAGCAACAGCTATCTATTCACCCGGAATGGCGGGTTTTAGTGGTCGGAGATGGCAAACTAGGACAACTAATCGCTCAAACTTTGGCTTTAACGGGTTGTGATTTGTTGGCTGTAGGTCGTCATCGCGACAAGTTACAATTATTAGAAAATAGGGGTATTAAAACGGGATTTGCTGATGCTGTAGTTGACAGGAGTTTTGATTTGGCGGTAGAATGTACTGGCAATCCTGAAGGATTTACGATCGCCCGTCGGAGTTTGCGATCGCGTGGTATTCTGGTCTTAAAAAGCACATATACGGGAAATTTGACTATTGATGTATCTTCTCTGGTGGTAGATGAGATTACTTTGCTAGGTTCCCGCTGCGGTCCTTTCGTTCCGGCTTTGCAACTGCTGGCAGAATTTCGGGTTGATGTGGAACCTTTGATTCAGGCTAAATATTCCTTAGATGATGCGATCGCTGCCTTTAACCATGCTCAAAAGCGGGGAACTTTAAAAGTTTTGGTTGATGTGGCAGGGTCTTGATCTTCTAGGTTATTTGGATTCGTAGTCGGGACAGTCGATCGCTTTTTCGGAAAGGGCTATAGTTGGTTGGACGGGACATTTAAGGCGATAATCTCCGGTAAAAAAGCTACAGTTAGCACAGGGGATTTGATGCATGATTTTAGCTCTTTTGATGGTCTGGGCGATCGCTGCTCCGACATTCCAAATCGTGAGGAACATCAACCCCCAAGCGACGACAAAGCATATAGGAACTAAAAAAGGTTCAATAGCCTGAATGAGAAACTGTAAAAATCTCAACACGGTCAATACCTTCTGCTATAAGAATCTGTGAATGAATTAGGGTGAGTTTACCAGTGCTGAGAGTTTCGCGCTTTGAGTAGTTATTAGCTCAACTCAAATCAACCACTGGTACTCCCTTATAGGCGAAGCTGACTAAGCCTATCATGGGAGTATGATGGGAAGTTTATATGATAGCATATCATGGAATTATATCATAGCCCGCAGTGATTGTCTAGGTTTCTAGGGAGAATTCAAGCGATGGTGTAGTGTTCGCAGTTGACTGAGACGTTCTTGGGTGATCATTTCTAAAGCCTTATGCCAATTTTCTTGAGTGAGAGTAGGGGGAGATTCTGAAGCTAAGGTAATATTTCCCGGAACCGAAGGGACTAAGGCGCTATATTCAGGGGGGGAAGAGGGTTCTGTTGATTCTCGGCATTTTTTCCAGGCGAGGAATTGCACAAACGCCTCAAGTTCTTTAATTTCCGGTTCAGACATTTGTTGAATGGTGGCAATAGTTTCGGGCTGTAAGTGTAGAATATTCATGCTATCCAATAAAATCATCAAATTCTTGTCGTAAACGATAAATTACCGTCTCGCGATCGCACTGATTAATAATCTCTTGAATGACGGTATCAATACCATATTCCCCCCAAGTGCAACCCTGTTCTAAGTAAACCTGGGCGGCGCGACCGACAACATAAGTACCATAACCAGCGATCGCAGCTTGAGTAATAGCGGCTCCTGCATAGCCGGGAAAATTAGCCACTAATCCCGCGCCAGTTTTGCCGATTCCTAGGAGTAAACCACTACCGATTTCACCCAATAAAATCGCCCCAGAGCTGGCCAAAATTTGCCGCCATAATTTCCCGGCCTCATAACTGGTAATAGGCAACCCATACAACTTAGCCAAGGCGCGAATTAACAGCAAATCGGCGAAAAAAGCGCCCGCGACATCTAAAAAGGCGACGGGATTGATAGCGACGGCTATGGCTTTATATTGGGTAAACTTCCAGATTAAATCTTCGGCTTCGGCACGGTGTAAACGAACAGTCTGGCGTGCGATCGCTCGGTCAGCTTCCCGCGCTTGAACCAAAGCATTTAAAGCCAAAAGCGATCGCCCTTCCCGATAAACAATAGTAGCGATCGCCCGCTGTAACTCTTGAATTTGAGGCGGTGGCGACTCCCATTCCTGAGTAGTGCGGCCATTTGGCCATTCTACCCGCACCTGTAGGGGGGTAGGTTCAGCAGCGACCCGGACAATTTCTATAGAGGAGGGAACCATAGCCGAACCCCTCACCGCCAACTTTTCCAAATTCCGATAAATCGCCTCCTGTTCAGATTCTGGGTAAAGGTCAATCTTGTTAAATACGATAATCAAAGGTTTTTGGGTACGTTTTAACTCTGCGATCGCCTCATACTCGGTGCGGGTCAAATCCCCCGACACCACAAACAGAATCAAATCCGCCTGACGGCTAACCTCCCGCGCCATTTCACCCCGAATCTGGCCCGCGACTTCATCAAGTCCAGGGGTATCGATTAACTCCACATCAATGGGTTCTACTTCCCGTATTTCTTCCGGTCTCACCGTCCAGCGCACAGACCGCGGCCATTGCGTGACCCCGTGAGTTGGTCCAGTTTGTAGGACTCGCTGACCCAACAAAGCATTCAAAACCGCCGACTTTCCACGACTAACCAAACCAAAAGCGGCGATCCGAATTAACCCCTGGTCTAGTTTTTCCAAATTAGCAGCCAGAGTATCAAGCTGTTCCTGTACTGTAGCTTGTAGTTGGCTACCCCGTGGGTCTGGTTGGCGGCGCATTTGACCATAACGCTTTAACGCCTGCTGTAAACTGCTGCGCGCACGTTGGAAATGGGCGGTGGATGGGTCAGATCGAGACATTAGGCGAGAATCTCCTCTAGGGCTGGTTTCACCGTAGAATATTGATATGGAAAATTGTAGGATTGGGGGCGTAATGGTAACACCTGTTGGCCTTCTAATACTACGATAGCAGCATCTCCTAATAGCATTTCCAGAGCAAAACTAGGCACAGGCAACCAGGAAGGACGATTCATAATTTGACCCATTTGTTGGCATAGTTCGTTCATGCGGATCGGGTTAGGGGCGGTAGCATTAAGAACCCCCTCAACTTGGGGATTTTCTAAGCTGAAGCGAATTAGATTAACTAAATCGCTAATATGAATCCAGGAAAACCACTGTTTACCGCTGCCCAGGGGTCCCCCGGCAAATAGTTTAAAGGGGGTGAGCATTTTGCCCAAAGCACCTCCCATACCGAGTACAATACCAAATCGTAGGATCACTAAACGGATATCACTGTTTTTCACCGGGGCGGCGGCTGCTTCCCACTGCTGACAGAGGTTGGCTAGGAAATCGTTTCCTGGGGGGCTGCTTTCGTCAAAGGTGGCTGTTTCACTGGTTCCGTAGTAGCCTATGGCGGAGGTACTGACTAAAACTTGAGGTTTAGGGGTGGCTTTGGTGCAAGCCAAGACAAGTTTTTCGGTTTGGATAACTCGACTTTGGTATAGTTCCTGTTTCCGGGCTTCTGTCCAACGTTCATCGGCTATGGGGGCTCCGGCTAGGTTGACTACACCATCACAGCCTGCGATCGCATCTTCCCATGAACCTGACTCGGTGGGAGTATAGCCCACAATCTCTAGTTGGGGGTAGTTGGCTACGGGAAACACCCGCCGCCCTCTGTCCGGGTTACGGGTAAGCACGATAATTTGATAACCTAGGGAGTGGAGTTGTTGGACCAGATGTGAACCCACAAATCCGGTGGCTCCTGTAATTGCTACTTTCATGAACTCAACTAATAATTAATAATTAATAATTTTTAACTGCCAAGTGTCAACTGTCAACTGTCAACTATCAACTTTGAACATGACCTTAAAAAAGTCTAAACTGATTATGGCTACTGTGGCGATCGCCTTTACGGGGACGGTGGCGGCGTTGCTTTATCTGCGAACCCTGCGAGTAAGGGTTTATAGCCCAGAAGACAGCGTTCGATTGGTTCCTGAAAATGCACTCATGGCGGTTTTTGTTACCCCTAATCCATCGGCACTCTATTATTTAAGAAAATTTGGTAATCAGCAGAGTAGGTATCATATAAATCAGTTTTTGTCAAGTATTAAACAACAGAGTTTAGCCGGAACTTCCCTAAATTTTGACCGAGATATTAAACCTTGGCTAGGGGGAATTTTAGTGAGTGTGTTGCCCTCAGAAAAGTCGGAAGATGCTGATCTACTCATGATATTAGCTATTAAAAATAATTGGCGGGCTAACCAGTTTATGAGTCGGCTAAATGCGGAAGTCAGTGTGTCAGGAAAACCGCCACAATACCGGGGTATTACTATTTATGAATATGGGGAGGATAGTGGTAAAATATACCATATAGCTAGAGTGGGCGATCGCCTGTTAGTAGCAGCTAGTCCCGAACCCATCCAAAAAGCGATCGACACGAGTTTTGGAGAACCTAACTTAGCCGAATTGTGGAAAGGTATAAACGCAGCCGAAACCGCCAATCAAGCCACAACTGATATTAGTTATCCCTTGTCCGCAGCACCATTTCCTACCGAATCCCACATGGTTCCCATGCCCTTAATCACTATTTTTGTGGCAGACTATAACCTATTTTTAGACAAATTATCCGAGTTTTCCGACTCGTCTTGGGAATCTTGGAGTCGGGTATCTAAATTAGCCCCAATTAAATCTGCCATGGTGAGTTTAGGGGTAGAACCAACAGGATTTAGGATGAGAGGGATAATGCAGCAGAGGCGATCGCCAACCCCCGTTAACTCCTCCCCCCAAGTAGGTCAAATTCTTTCCAGATTTCCCTCAGAAACTGTTGCTATGGTGAATAGTCAGGGAATTAATGCACTGTGGTTAAAATTGGTTGACCAAAGCCAAATTGATCCCAGTATTCAAGACATGGTAAAACAGATAAGGTATGGATTGGCCGCTATTGAACTTGATGCAGATGAGGAAGTATTTGGTTGGATGGATGGAGAATTCGCCCTGGCGGCGATCGCCTCCGAAAAAGGGATTCTCGCCCCCCTGGGATTAGGCGGCGCATTGGTCTTAGAAACCAGTAATCAGGCGATCGCCCAAAACACCTTAGACCAACTTGATGAGATTATCGCCCAAAGTAATCCCCCCGTTAACGTCGAACAGCGAACCATTGAAGGGATCGAAGTAACCGAATGGAATGACCCCCAACAAGGAACTCTGTTCGGACATGGATGGCTAACCCCTAATCTCCTATTTGTCGCCTTTGGTGGTCCTGTCGTTGAAGCCATGACTCAGGTTCCTAATCCATCCCTAACAGAAACAACCCGATTTCAGAAAATTACCAAATCTTTACCAGAACCATTACACAGTTATGTTTACTTAGATATGGAAAACCTACTGTCCTGGGCGACAAGCTACCTTCTAGCTGCGCCTGCTGTCGCCCTACCAAGGAGAACCATTAGCCTACTTAACTCAGTCCAAGGAGTTGGTATCAGTACCACTCAACCAACCGATGATCATATCGCTATTGAGGTACTTCTGACCCTAAAACCTAGAAGATACTGAGATGAAGATAGTTGAATTTATTTCCTCAAAATGAGCTGAAAATTATGCGGATCCTAATTTATTCCTACAACTACTATCCTGAACCCATTGGTATTGCTCCCTTAATGACTGAACTGGCTGAAGGTTTAGTTAAACGGGGTCATCAAGTGCGGGTAGTTACCGGAATGCCTAATTATCCAGAACGTCGCGTTTATCCAGAATATCAGGGTAAATTTTATCTGACTGAACAGAGAAATGGCGTAGAAATTCAGCGGAGTTTTATTTGGATTAAAGGACCTAAACCAGGCTTAAAAGCTAGGTTGATGTTAGATGGGAGTTTTATTACTACCAGTATTGTACAAGCATTTAAAGGCTGGAAACCTGACGTGATTTTTGCCACAATTCCCCCGTTACTTGTATCTTTGCCTGTGGCTGTATATGCGAACATTAGACGCTGCCCGGTCGTGTTAAATCTTCAGGATATGGTCTCGGAAGCAGCCATGCGGGTTAAGTTGGTTGAGGGGGATAGCTTCGTGTTGAAGACCGCCCGCAAAGTCGAAGAATTAAGTTATAAAAATGTGAGTCGAGTTAGTGTAATCGCTGAGGGATTTAGGGATAATTTATTACGGCAAGGTGTCCCCGCCGATAAAATTGCCTATATTCCTAATTGGGTGGATACCAAGTTTATTCATCCTTTGCCTAAAGAAAACAACCCCTTTAGGCAAGCCCACGGATTAACCGATAAATTCGTGGTGCTTTATTCTGGCAATATTGCCCTAACTCAAGGGATGGATACTGTGATTAAAGCAGCCGCTAAACTTCAGCATATTAGTGACATTGCTTTTGTGATTGTAGGGGAGTATAAGGCTTTGGCAAATCTCCAAGAGTTATGTAAGGTTCATCAGGCAGATAATGTGTTATTACGACCCTTTGAACCCCGGGAAAAATTGCCGGAAATGTTGGCGGCGGCTGATGTGGGTTTGGTGGTGCAAAAACGAGATGTCACGGCGTTTAATCTACCTTCAAAAATTCCCGTGATTTTGGCTAGTGGTAGGGCGATCGTGGCATCGGTTCCAGATACTGGGACGGCTAAGGTGGCTGTCATCAAAAGCGGCGGCGGGGTGGTGGTTCCCCCGGAAGATCCCCAGGCTATGGCTGATGCGGTCTTGAAATTATATGGCGATCGCCACTTAGTCGAGGCCTTGGGTAAGCAGGGCCGTAAGTTCGCCGAGGAAGAATTTAGCTTTGATTTAGCTTTGAGTAAATATGAAGCCCTATTTACCGAGGTCAGCAACTCTCGTTAACAGCTAACACCGGATACCTGCACACCGGATCTTCATTCGAGTTGTTAGAATGATCGCATCCGTCCAACCTGTCACTAATGGGGGAATTTTATCGCTTAATGTTTAATAATAGCCATAGTCAATATGCACCAGATGGGTCTACTACCCTTACGGGTCGGGTTGATGACCCCACCCTAGCTACAGCGATCGCGGCGGCGATCGCTGCTGATGATCGCAAAGCCGACAACATTACACTGCTGAAAGTTACTGAAGTTTCCTACTTAGCAGACTACTTTCTGATTGTCACCGGGTTCTCAAATACTCAGGTTAGGGCCATTCATCAAGCCATTATCCAGAAAGTAGAAGAGGAAAACCAGCGACAACCGCTGCGAATTGATGGTCAAAGCGAAGGTTCTTGGATAGTGGTAGACTATGGTGATGTCATGATCCATATTTTGCTACCAGAGGAACGAGAGTTCTATAATTTAGAAGCCTTCTGGGGTCATGCTGAAAAAATTAGCTGGTCTGCACTGACTTAAACCCTAAGCCCTAAAAATACTTATGAGAAAGGTTTCTGTTTCAGTCTGCCCCGTCCCCCCAGAACAACTTCCCATCAATGAATATCAGGAACTCCAAGAATCTTGGTTTTTTAGTTGGGTAACATTACCATGGCCGAAATATCTGGGCAAGTTAGCAACTGTGTGGCTATGGTCCAGTGTAATTTTTGCCCCCGTCGCGGCTGCTAGTTTTGCCCCCCAACGGAGTCCTGTCCATTTTATTTTGAGTGCGGGCGCAGGTTCCACTCTGTTTCTGGCCTTGGTTTTGCTGCGGTTGTATTTGGGATGGTGGTATATCCGATCGCGTTTAATTAGTCCAACGGTTTTTTATGAGGAGTCGGGATGGTATGACGGTCAAACTTGGGTAAAAACTCCTGAATTTATCACCCAAGACCGGTTAATTATTACCCATCAGGTGCAACCCCTCCTATACCGACTTCAACAAACCTGCTATGGTTTAGGGTTGGTTGTGGCTATGGGAGGGATGATTTGGATCGGCATTTAAAATTATTATTGATTCGGAAAATATGACAAGGGGAAAACGTACACACACAGCGGAATTGGAAGTTAAATTGTTGCGCGAGGGGATTACAGAAGCCGTCCATCGCATTCAAGCCGCCGTTTGTGATAACCGGGGTAAACTTCTGTTTCTGGCTGGTAGTCCAGACACTTCTACTTTTGTTCGGTCGGCTTTGAAGCCCTTTCAGGCTTTGGCAATTACTACCACTGGCACTTTAGAACGTTATGATTTGACTGACCGTGATTTGGCGATCGTTTGTAGTTCCCATCACGGACAGATTGAACAGGCTAGACAAGCCTTTAATATTCTGTGGCGCTGTGATATTGACCCTTCTCATCTACAATGCCCTATTCCTCAAGGTAAACGTAGCCCCCTTGAACATGGTTGTTCTGGGAAACACGCCGGAATGCTGGCCGTCTGTCGTCAACGTCACTGGCCTTTGGAGACCTATCTACAGCGTAAACACCCCGTGCAACAATTGATTATCTCCAAGCTGGGAGAACTTTTGGGTATTCCCGGAGATGAGTTTGTCGGCGCTAGGGATGATTGCGGAGCCCCAACTTATCAGATGGAATTGTCTCAGATCGCGACTTTATATGCTCAGTTGGCTTCCGGTGATAATTTGGACATGGAACGCATTGTCCGATCTATGACCCATCACCCCGAGTTTGTCGCCTGTGAGGGACATTTTGATACCGAATTGATGCGATTAACACAAGGGGAACTCATCAGTAAGTCTGGGGCTGAGGGAGTCCAGTGCGTGGGTCGGGTCGGTGAAGGTATGGGATTGGCGATTAAGGTTATGGATGGGGCGAATCGTGCTAAATATGCGATCGCTATTCATCTACTCACTCAGATGGGTTGGATTACTCCCACAATGGCTGAAAACCTCGCTGATAAGTTCATGAGTCTCAATAATTTTAAGCGCTTAGAGGTTAGCGGAGAATTAATTATGATTTAGGGGTTGCAATTTCTCCGCTGTTGGTTTATACTGTATTCATACAGCGCGGGGTAGAGCAGTCTGGTAGCTCGTCGGGCTCATAACCCGAAGGTCAGTGGTTCAAATCCGCTCCCCGCTATTAAACCGAAAACGTTGATATATCTACTGTGGCGGGAGTTGCCTATAATGGTTATCCTACCTAATTACTCAGATATTACTCATAAGCTAGTCCTAACACAGGAAAATAATTCTCTCAATAGGATGATTACTCAGTCAACAAGCACAACTTAATCAATCTGTCAAATACCCATATCACTCCCATAACCGGACGCTGATAGGGTGGTTCCCTTGTGATACCCGTCAAGGGCAAGCCTATCGGTTCGTTCGTCACCATTGACTGCTATCACGGCGGTCACTTCCCCAATAGTGCTTGTTCCGGTTATGGGGGGAGGGTATGTTTCAAAGCCAACACGATAGCCGTAGGTAGCG
>NZ_JARPLU010000270.1:0-4110 GCF_032349615.1 Limnospira sp. PMC 1279.21
TAAGGGATATGCACCAATTGTCCCGTGTGCTAAGACTGAATGGAGTGCATTTTGAATGTAACGGTGCGGTGCGACTATCGGGTTAAGTGAATTCCGATAATCGCAGTCAGGATAAGAGATTGCTTCAAAAGCCGATGGCGGGATTTGAACCCGCGACCGCTCGATTACGAATCGAGTGCTCTACCACTGAGCTACATCGGCACAGTCGCCCATTATAACATATAATTGAGCGATCGCCAGCCAAAAACTTGTCAACGCTGATTATACAGGATCAGGAGTCGAGGCAGTTGCGCCCGAGTAAACCACACCCCGCTGCATATCCAAAGTAAGAATCACCCCATCACGAATCACCTGGGTAGCATTTTTCACCCCAACAATCACCGGAACCCCGAGGCGCAAACCAATAACCGCCGCATGGCTAGTCAAACTATCAGCTTCCGTCACCACACCAGCCGCCTTACGCATAACCTCCACAAAATCCGCATTAGTTTGGGAAACCACCAAAATTTCTCCAGGGTTAAAATCACCCACCTGAGAAGGCTGGTTAACCACACGAGCGCGACCAGTAAAAGTTCCCTGACCGATAGCAGTTCCCTTACCGAGGACCGCCGTCACCACTTCCACCTTAACCAAATCCGTAGAACCCGCGACCCCCTGCAAAGTCCCAGCAGTAGTCACCACCAAATCCCCATCAGCGACAAAATCATTTTCCCGCGCCACATTAACCGCCGATTGGAAAGTCTGATCCGTAGAAGGTAAATCCAAAACCAAAAGCGGTTTAACCCCCCAAACCAAACTCAACTGACGCGCCACCTCCACATGGGGAGTAATCGCCAAAATCGGAGTTTGGGGTCGAAACTTCGAGACATTGCGAGCCGTAGCGCCAGTTTTAGTCAAAGTCATAATCGCCGCCGCATCTAACTGAATCGCAATTTGACTAACAGCCTGACTAATCGCATTAGGAATAGATCGCCCCGTATCCTCCACCTTGAGAACATTACGAGTAATCCCATCTCGTTCAATCCTGTTAGCAATTCTAGCCATAGTCGCCACCGCTTCCACCGGAAACTGACCCACAGCCGTTTCATTAGACAGCATCACCGCATCAGTACCATCAAGAATAGCATTAGCCACATCAGAAATTTCCGCCCTAGTCGGACGAGGATTGCTCACCATACTATCAAGCATCTGAGTAGCAGTAATCACCGGAATTCCCATGCGGTTAGCCGTCACAATCAAGCGTTTTTGCAAAAGTGGCACATCTTCAGCAGGTAACTCCACCCCCAAATCACCCCGCGCCACCATCACACCATTACACAGAGCTAAAATCTCCTCCATTTGTTCGATCGCCTCATGTTTTTCTATTTTGGCGATCACGGGAACATCCTTACCCGCACTAGCAATCAATTCTTTAATTTCCAAGACATCCTGGGGATTGCGGACAAAACTGAGAGCCACCCAATCGACCCCCTGATCTAAGCCAAACATCAAATCGCGCCGGTCTTTGTCCGTCATAGCTTTAATGGAGAGATAGACCCCCGGAAAATTAACCCCTTTACTATTGGAGAGGACACCACCGACGACTACCCGACAGTGTAGATCTCCCTTGTCTCGGTCTACTTTTTCCACCAGCATCTCCACCTTACCATCATCCAAAAGGATCGTCGCGCCATCGGGGACCTCATCAGCGAGAGGTTCGTAGGTAACAGAGGAGATCTCATGAGTTCCAGGAAGGTGACGGCTGGTGAGGATAAAATGATCATCTCGGTTCAATCTGATCGACCCCTGCTCGAATTTTCCTAAGCGAATCTTGGGTCCTTGTAAATCCTGAAGAATACCTACAGGCTTATTCAATTCAAAGGATACCTGACGAATCAAACGAATGCTGCGCTGGTGGTCTTCATGGCTACCGTGGGAAAAATTCAAGCGCAAAGTCGTGGCTCCCGCTTCAATCAACGCCTTGAGTACATCAGGTTTTTGGGTCGCAGGTCCAATGGTGGCCACAATTTTGGTTCTATGTATTAAGTTTGGCGATCGCATAACGTTAACTCAGTCCCAGGCGTTGATAGTTGTTAGTTTGGCGCACAAAATAGGTGTGCGGCTAGAATAACTTTTAAGAAAATTTAACCATGATCGTGACATATTTATCGCAAAACCCCCCTAGAATCTGACTGCGAGAGTATATGAATCGGTCCTAGCGCCGGACAGGCTAGGTCTAGGTAGCGCCTGCTCTAGGCTCGTTATTTGCCCGCGCGAACCTCCCTTCTCCCCCTGTGGTGTCTATTGATAAAAATGACCGTTTCGCGCCTCTAGTGGTGCTTTCTGACCGGGATTCAACCCTTAACTATGGGGAACCCGTGAGTTACCGTAGGGGCCTCACCCAGAGATAAATCTTGTTTTGGGCATCTCTCCAAGTACAATTGTAGTATGTTTGTCCCTGTGAAACAGAACACCACCATCTCTGACGGAAAAAATCGGTTTCACCGTAGTTTCACCGAACGGACAAAGAAGATTAGCCCCGGAAACTTAATGATTGGTAAAATTCGAGACAATGAAGCTCAATTTAGGCATTTATGCAGTAATCTGGTTAATGAGTAGCTACGTCTTGTTAGCGACTCCGGCGCAGTCGCAGCGTCCATCACCCTGTTCTAATGATAACCAAGAACGACCCTCCCAACGTCGCCGCCAAATTATTAACCGTGAATATGGTTTGCGCTTTGATATTCCGGCTAATTATTACACGGAACTACGAAGTGAGACGGGACATAGACAACAGTTATCTATTGCGGTTCGTAACCCTACTGATGTCGAGTTTTTGGAATGTGCAAGAAGGGAAGGAATGAGAGGCTATGGACACCAAGTTTCCGACGTGAGAGTTACGATTGAACCACGTCCTAGCAATATCAGTAATGTTCGTGATATTTTACGCGATGCGGCTGGAGGCGGTTACAGCCAGATTTTAGAGTCTAATTTTGGGACTATTGCGGGACAGGATGCGGTAATTTATACAGTGCAAACGAGTTATCCTGAGCGTTATCGGTATGCGCGGCTAATCCATCCTAATGGACGATATATCATTAGTATTGCGGCGGGTGATTATGGGGAAAGAATAGATGTGATTGATTTACAGGTGATGAACCTGATCATGTCTACGATGAGGATAGATTAGCAACTATACAGTAGGTAAAACCCAACACGATGCTTTTAATGAGTAGGAGAAAATGAGAAAGGCGATCGCCCAATTTGAGTAGGTTGGGTGGAGGTACGAAACCCAACGCCAGTTTTGGGAAGTAGGTTGGGTGGAGGTACGAAACCCAACGCCAGCATCTCTCAGTGCCAAAAAATGAGGCGATCGCCCAATTTGAGTAGGTTGGGTGGAGGTACGAAACCCAACGCCAGCATCTGTAAATGATGTTGGGTTTCACTGCGTTTCACCCAACCTACATGGCTAAAATTATTAATTATTAATTATTAATTATTAATTATTATAGTAGGTTGGGTGGAGGTACGAAACCCAACGCCACCATCTCTCAGTGTGAAAAAATCAGGCGATCGCCCAATTTGAGTAGGTTGGGTGGAGGTCACGAAACCCAACGCCACCATCTCTTAGTATGGCCTTTTTCCCCAATTTGAGTAGGTTGGGTGGAGGTCACGAAACCCAACGCCACCATCTCTCAGTGTGAAAAAATCAGGCGATCGCCTTTTTCCCCAATTTAAGTAGGTTGGGTGGAGGTACGAAACCCAACGCCACCATCTCTCAGTTATGTTGGGTTTCACTACGTTTCACCCAACCTACATGGCTAAAATTATTAATTATCAATTATTAATTATTATAGGTTGGGTGGAGGTTACGAAACCCAACGCCACCATCTCTCAGTTATGTTGGGTTTCACTACGTTTCACCCAACCTACATGGCTAAAATTATTAATTATTAATTATTAATTGTTAATTATTATAGGTTGGGTGGAGGTACGAAACCCAACGCCACCATCTCTCAGTGTGAAAAAATCAGGCGATCGCCTTTTTCCCCAATTTAAGTAGGTTGGGTGGAGGTACGAAACCCAACGCCACCATCTCTCAGTTATGTTGGGTTTCACTACGTTTCACCT
>NZ_JARPLU010000271.1:0-4092 GCF_032349615.1 Limnospira sp. PMC 1279.21
TATACAATAGCCATACATTATACTGTACTTTGTGTTTTGTGTAAAGGCTGTATCCCCATTGATGATTTAATTTAACTGGGGCTAGACCCTCCGCAAATTCCCCAGCTTCTGAAAATTTAGGTTCAATAATCGAGTTACCTTCCCGGTCAATATATCCCCATTCAGATCCGATCCTAACTTTTGCCCGTCCTTGGGAAAAGCTACCCCCACCATCAAATTTAGCTATAATGTGCCAATCACCTGATTTATTAATATATCCCCATTTTGTCTGATCATAAAGTTTAGCTAATGCCAAACCTTCCGCAAAATAATAGACAGGATTCAAACTAAATTTGGCAGGAATTGCTAGTCTACCTTCCCGGTCAATATATCCACTTTTATCATCCATGTTGACACTAGCCATTCCCTCCGAAAATGCCCCCAAAGATATAATATCACTTGCCAAAGTGATCACGATATTTTCTTCTGTATTAATGAAGCAATTTTGACCATTAATGATGACATTAGCTAATCCTTCGGAAAATTTTGCCGCATAGTCAAATTGAGGGGTAATTGCGAATAAATTACTATAGGCGATATATTCCCAAGACACCACATTTCTAGGTCGCAAGGCTTGACATAAAAAAGCCGCGATTTCACCCCTAGTAGCATTTTGATTAGGCTTGAGTTGTCGAACTTATGGATAATTAACCACTAAATTTTCAATCGCCCCAGCGGCAATTCTTTCCCTAGCATAATTGGGGATTGCCGCCGCATCATCAAAATATTGTGTGAGAATTTCTTCCGGGTTTTCAGGGATTCTATGCTGTAGATGTGCCGCTAAAACAATTAAGGCTTGCACCCTAGGAATAGGTTGCTGTGGGCGAAATGTACCGTCAGGATAGCAGGCCAAAAAACCTCGGCGAGTCGCTTGTTCAATATTCGATTTTGCCCAATAGTTATCGGCAACATCTTTATAGGCGATCGCCTCCTGAATTATCGGTGCATCATCAAACATCCTACACATTAACGTAGCAAACTCAGCCCTAGTTACAGGTGCATTGGGGCGAAATGTACCATCTGGATACCCTAAAATAATGTTTATATTAACTAATAAGTTAATGGCTTGAATCCCCCAGTTATTTTCTATGTCTGATTGCATTTATATATCTCAAATTATGGTGTGATAATAGCTGACCAATTATCCGAAATTTATGCAGTCCATAATAACATTATTTTCTGTTTAAAACCACCTCGTTGCGCTCGTTTTTCATCAACTTTTAATTGTATCTGCTCATCGGATATGTTATAACTTTTCTTCAACGATTCAACCACCTCTAAAATATCTGCTAATTCCTCCAATAGACTAGCATCATCGCTTTCTTGAACTTCCTCGGCTTCTTCCCTTAACTTATTTCGTAAAGCTATGCGATATTCCGCCTCAGATAAAACCTTGATTTCCGGCTTACCTCCAGATTGTCGTATCATTTCAGGAATGCGATCGCGCACCAGTTTATAATATTCTTTACGCATTCAATTATCCCCTCACACCACCAAATTTTGCTGATTAGATTACCGAGAAATTCTCGCTTCCGACAAAGCTATTTCCTGATTCCGACGATACAAAGCCACCCGATTTTGAGCCGTAGCATAGCGAGGATAGCTAGGAGATACAGCCGCCATTAAATCAGCCGCCGCCCGCCATTTTTCCGCAATTTCTAACCATTCCCTATCAGTCATTGCATCCCTTCCTAAAGACACAGCATTTTCAGCTAATTGGACAGCCTGTTTAAACAACTCTTCATCCGATAATACATCATCAGAAATTGTCTGATTGGGAGTAGGTTTCACCGATGTATAATCCGAGTTAAACAATTGAGTAACCGCTAAACTCATCCATTGATAAAAAGCAAATACCCCCACAATTAATAACACAATTATGCTGATGAGCGCAATTAATATACCCCGTGACGATTGTTGCTTTTGCACCAATTCCTGAGATGGATAACTATCAATTAGTCCCCCACTAGTATGACCCGGTAATCCCGCCCATATATGTGGTTTTTTTATGGTGATATTTTCTGACCAAAGCAGTTCACTATCTGGACTATCCAGAATATCCTCTAACCACAGTAATTGATGTTGATTAAAGACACGACTATGGATGCTAACTCGGCGAATCTTCCGGGGAGCAATTGTCTCTAAAACGTCCTTAATCTCACGGACTAAATATGATTTATCCAGATATTCTGCTTGCTTTCCTTCACAAAGTAATTGCAGAATACCCCCCACAAAAACAGCCCTAATTATTACCTTACTTTCCGCCAGATAATAATTAAGTACCTCAACTATGGCGACCACACTACCTTGGTGAGCCTGTTTGATCAAATCATTAATTGCATCCATCATTTAGCAGCCGAAACTATAGCTATTGACTGACTTCCCGAAAAAATTGCCCTAATTGACGACTCATTGACTTCACCAGTCCTTCGGATTTTTGAAGTTGAGCGTCAACTGTTGCTTCTAATTCCTTAACCCGGGCTTCGGGAAGATTAAGCAATTCTAGCAATTTTTGATAGGCGCGTGCCTCTTCATCATTAATCATTGGCTCCTCTGTAACCCTAGCACTAGAGCTAATCACCTGATAACCCAAAGCCAAAACCAATTCCCGTTCCTCTGGAGTTTGCAGTTTGGGAATCAACTCGTCAAGGGGAATATTCTTCATCAGATAATCCTTTGACACTCCCATTGCCTAAAGGCGAGGGGATTCTTCATTCATAGACCCAACTTGCTTTGACAGGATTGCTCCAGCCATAGTATAGGTCGAATCTCCTGAAGCGTTCGGGTATAAGACCCATGTTCCGCTATGCCCTAGCGTACACAAGGCTGACTTTGCTGCGCAACGCTGCGCGAACAGGATGTTGAGCGCAGCATTCCCATCCCGAGCCAAGTTTAACCCACATTGACAAACATGAGTTCGAGTGGATAGGGCTTTTTTGACCACTGCACCACAGTTAGAGCATTCTTGGGAAGTATAAGCCGGGTTAACCGCAACCGTCACCTTGCCAAACTTCACCCCAAAATACTCTAGCTTCCTGAACTGATACCAACTTGCATCATTAATCGACGGGAATGGTGATTTGATTACGAGTTTCTGATAACTTCCAACCACAAGTTGTGTATTCAACTGAACGGCTGTTCTTTTTGAACTTGGGAAAACCTTTCTTTCCTCGAATGGCTTTCCGGCAGTTCTCGTAGAACCTCCTTATTGCCGAATATGCTCTTTCAATGGACGCTTGACAGGCGCTGGAGTTTAAGTTTTTAGCAAAAGGAAATTCATCTCGAGCGTGTTTTGCCCTAGACCATACAAATTATTCTGCCCAATTCCTGAATTATCCATCCAGAAACCGATCGCTTTATTGCCGATGGACTGAGCAGTTCGGATCGCCTCATCAATGGCAATGCACGTGATTTGACTTCCCTTTGGCTTTAAACTCCAGTACAATCATTTATATGGGACAACCCGCCTGTTATGGTCGAAAGGGAAGTCACCTTCCCCAACTCCAATTCCAAACCGTGCTTGATACTTTCACATCACACGGCTCCTAATGTAGATACCCTATTGTCAGTAGGAACAGGGCTACAACCCCCTGCTTTATGACCTCAACTTTCGGAGCTATAGCATTAGTCAAGGTGGTTAGGACGCAGCTTTGAGAACGGAATCCATGGCATCATGGAGAGAATCAAACTGCTCAATACAATGGCGAATGCGGGCTTTCAACCACGACCAACATTTCTCTATCTTGTTGAGGTCTGGCGAATAAGGTGGTATAGCACAAGACAGAACACTTAGGACGTATAATGGAGAGGACGAGATGACTAAGAAGACCAAAAATGCCAGCCCCCTATAGTTACGACCTCAGACAAAAAGTTATTGATGCCATTGAACTAGACGGTATGCCCAAAACAGAAGCCAGTCAAGTTTTCCATGTCAGCCGGAACACCATTAATCTCTGGCTGCCAAGAAAAGCACAGACCGGAGACTTCCTCCCTCAACCTATAGCACCAGACAGGAAAGTTAGGACGTATAATGGAGAGGACGAGATGACTAAG
>NZ_JARPLU010000272.1:0-4047 GCF_032349615.1 Limnospira sp. PMC 1279.21
AACGCCCTCTGGGAATACCCACAATCCAAGACAGAGCAAGGCAAGCCTTGGTTAAGTCGGCTCTCGAACCTGAATGGGAATCAAGATTTGAAGGCACAAGCTATGGGTTCCGTCCCGGTCGGTCAGCCCATGACGCAATTGGTAGAATCTATACTGCCATAAATCAAGGACAATACTATGTTCTCGATGCTGATATAGCGAAATGCTCTTACCGTGAACCATGATTACCTATTGTCCAAAATTCATTGTCCGAGCAGCCTGAAGAGAGACCTGAAACAATGGCTTAAAGCGGGTGTTTTGGATAACGACGTATTCGAGGATACAGAAACAGGGACACCCCAAGGAGGGGTAATAAGTCCAATACTCGCCAACATCGCACTGTTGGGAATGGTTAGAGTAATTGAAACAATGTATCCTAAGAAAAAAGGGAAGGCTGTCAAAGCCAACTTAATAAGATACGCCGATGATTTTGTAGTGATATCACCATCACTAGAGATTATTGAACAATGCAAGATTGCTATTTCCGAATGGTTAAAACCTATTGGGTTAAAGATTAAACCGGAGAAAACTCGAATCTGTCATACACTCAATCCTATTGAATATGATAGAAAACTTGAAGAACCTGGATTTGATTTCTTAGGATTCAATATTAGGCAATATCCTGTAGGAAAATATAAAACTGGGAAAAGTCCACATGGGAAACCATTAGGGTTCCCAACCCACATCAAACCTAGTCAGAAAGCAATCAAAGCCCATACAGAAGTGATTAAG
Source organism: Limnospira sp. PMC 1279.21 (assembly GCF_032349615.1). Taxonomy (NCBI): domain Bacteria; kingdom Bacillati; phylum Cyanobacteriota; class Cyanophyceae; order Oscillatoriales; family Sirenicapillariaceae; genus Limnospira; species Limnospira sp. PMC 1279.21. The sequence continues at coordinate 772 of NZ_JARPLU010000272.1, forward strand.
GGTGTAATAAAACGACATAAAACAGCACCCCAATCAGCCCTGATAAGTAATCTAAACCCGATTATTCGGGGATGGTCAAACTACTACTCAGCGGTCGTCTCAACAGAGACCTTCGTTAAGCTAGACTATATAATCTGGCTAATGCTAAGGGCATGGACAGCATCAAGATGCAGAAAGGCAAGTTACGAGAAGCTAAGAAACTATTTCAAACATGGAACGGTAAAACTTAGCAATGGGAAAGAAAGGCATGAATCTTGGTTATTCCAGACCAAAGATGGAGTTCAACTATGGAAACACAATTGGACTCCAAATGTTAGACACACCCTAATACGCCCAGATGCAACACCATACGACGGAAACTGGACTTACTGGGCAACCAGGAAAGGACAAGCAATCGACACGCCAAACAGGGTAGCAAAACTACTCAAAAAGCAAAAAGGTAGGTGTACCTGGTGTGGACAGTATTTCGCACCATCGGATTTAGTTGAAGTAGACCACATTATACCTCGAAGTTTAGGCGGAAAGGATGAATACAAGAACCTTCAATTATTACACCGCCACTGTCATGATGATAAGACGGCGCTAGATAACGCCAACGCTGTATCCTTAACAATGGAACAATCAGATTAGGAGCCGTATGAGGTGAAAGTCTCAAGTACGGTTTTGTATGGGAGGGGGAGATGGCGACATCTCTCTCGACCCCTACTAGATCATACATACCCAGAACTAATGGCAAAGGTAGATTTGCGATCGCGCCTATTTTTATCCCACCTCCTGGTTATGCTGATTGGGGTCACATCCCTGGTGATCATCGGCAAAATTTCCTCTCCTCGGTTCTTTGTCCGTAGTTTGGAACAACTAGAAGGTCCTGGCTTTCGCTTACAATATGTAAGAACTCGCCTAGTAGAAGGCTTTGAAATTGCTTGGAATCGTAGCACTTTTTGGTCTGTTTTAGCCGGAACAACTGCTGCTGTCTGTTTAAGTTATTGGGTGACTAAACGCATTACTCAGCCTCTCACCGAGATGGAAGAAATTACCCATAAATTTGCCAAGGGTAATCTCTCAGAAAGGATGTCATCTAGTGAAATTCATGAATTAAATCAACTGGCGATGAGTTTTAATCAGATGGCTAGTAGTCTTCAAGATGTTGAACAAAAACGGCGGGAATTAATTAGTGATTTGACCCATGAATTGCGAACTCCGATCACTGTAGTTCGCGGATACTTAGAAGAAATGGCAGAAGGCAGAATTTCGCCATCACCAGATATTTATCAGCAGTTAACCAAGGAAACTAAACGCCTGGAAAGGCTGATAAATAACTTACAAGAACTCTCTAAGGTTGAATCTGGATATTTACCCATTAACCCCCAACCTTTAGCATTACGGCCTTTATTAGAGTCTTTGGTGCAGCGTTTTTCTGATCAACTTCTGGAAGAAGGACCGATGTTAGAATTAGATTTTTCTGAAGAATTACCCCTGGCTTTAGCTGATGTCGATCGCACTGAACAAATTTTAGTTAATTTATTAGGAAATGCCATCAGATACACCAAACATGGTCTAATTAAAATAGAAGTTTATACTCATGGTGGTTACTTGTTTGTGGATGTCAGCGATACCGGAATTGGTATTTCTGAGGCAGATTTACCCCATGTTTTTGAAAGATTTTGGCGTGCTGATAGATCGCGATCGCGCAATTATGGAGGTACCGGAATTGGTTTAGCTATTACCCGGCGTTTGGTGGAACTTCAAGGCGGCGAAATTTTCGTTAGTAGTCAGTTAGGCAAAGGTAGCACCTTCACATTTTCCTTACCAATACCCAGTTCCCAAATTATCTAATAACCAAAAAACCGCAGCCACCCCCACTCTAGTCCAATAGAACTAGAATAGGAGTTTTGTTCGCGGTTATATCGGGTTATGAAGCGCTTTAGAACATCCGCTTTTTACGGAAAGCTCGTCTCTGACGCTGATTAGCGATCGCCTTGCGCTTGCGTTTTTCTGGAGGGGTTTCAAAGTGACGTTTTTTGCGAACATCAGCCAGGATGCCAGCTTTAGACACTTCTCGCTTAAATCTACGCAGTGCGGATTCTAATTGTTCGTTTTCACCCAGAATAACTTGGGTCATGTTTTATCCTTCACCTCTCTAAAAAATAATAACTTTACTTGAGGTCTTCCCGTCTCCTCCTATATGAAAGATACTTGAGAAGACATGAACGCGACCACGAGCGATTGCTACGCAATAGAACCGTAGTTTCCCAATCCTGCTACCAGACTGGAAAGCGGCGTTCTCGCCAACTGCCAGGAAGTTTCACCTTAGCAGTTGCCCAGGCCATTTCTGGCTGTAGGCTGAAGCTCAATAAACAACACTGTCCTCTGAAAAATCCGATTGGTGCTATTCGGAATAAGTGAACCCGTCGCACACAACCTAGATTTAAGGAAGCGCCTTGTTTTAGGCCATTCGCCATTATAGCCCAACTCAACCCAATTCGTCTATCCCAGTGACCGAATAATTACCAAACCGAGCTATCGAGCCACTCTAGACAGAACCCCCATAGCGATGGTTGACAGCAACAACACCCAGATTATCAATCCAGGGATAAATCCCAGAACCCCTAACCCCCTAAGAACCCAAACCAGCAAAGTTAACCCAATCAAGATCCCAAATAACACAGAAAAGAAACGCTGCTCGATTCTTTGATATGGAGCCACAAACACCCCTCCATTCAACTTTAACCAGGAACCCATCTCCCCACAGCACAAACCGTGAGGAGTAGTCTCACCTAATCTTAGATCGCGAAAGTGATGAAATCATCCTCAGTTAAAGCTGCCGCTTGTACCCCTTCCCAAATCACCAACTCTTCCGTATCTAGGGTAATCACCGCCGACGAGACATTTTGAGTAATACTCAATTGCTCAAAGCGCAAACCACCACCGAGAACAATCAGGTCTTCCCCAGAGACAAAATCAGTAATAGTATCCGTGCCGCCATTAGCAAAAATCACAAAGCGATCGCGTCCTGGGCCACCAATCAGAGAATCATTACCCTCATCTCCAAACAACACATCATCACCATCACCACCGAAAATAGTGTCATTACCCGCACCACCGTACAAAGTATCATCACCGTGCGAAACGTTTGGGAGACCAAATAAGGCTGCAATGCCCGAAATAACGTCCCAGTGGGATTTCTACCCCTTGGTAGAATATAAGGAATACTTAGATTACAAGACAGAGAAGTTAGGACGTATAATGGCAAGGATATCTACAGAAGACCCAAAA
>NZ_JARPLU010000273.1:0-4036 GCF_032349615.1 Limnospira sp. PMC 1279.21
GGGTTTGACATATCTGGCAATAGGTTTATCCTCAACCCTTCTCGCTTATTATACCGTATTGCCCTAAAATATTAACCTAATTTGAGATTAAATCATGCTCCCTAACACGGGAAAAACTACCCCTCACCCACACCTAGTTAGGGGGAGGCAGAATTCTCAATTGTCAATTGTTCATGATCTTCTCTAATACGGGGGTGGTGGAGACAATGTGGTTGTCTAAACCGAGGGCTTGGGGGCTGATACCTAGCGCGATCGCAATGATTTGGGGAAGGTGAAGGACGGGTAAATTGAACGATCGCCCCAGAAATTTCGAGATTTCTGGTTGGCGGGAGTCTAGGTTAAGATGACACAGAGGACAGGGGGTGACCATACAATCAGCCCCAGCGGCGATCGCCTCTTCGATATGATTACCCGCCATTTGGAAAGATTCATTGGTAGCATAACTAGAAATCGGCCAACCGCAGCACTGAGTCCGTCCCCGATAATAAACGGGTGTAGCCCCCAGCGCCCGGAACACATTTTCCATAGACTCGGGTTGATGAGGGTCATCATAGATTAACTGATGTTGGGCGCGCAGGAGATAGCAGCCATAGAAAGCCGCACATTTCAAACCGGATAACTTCCTAGTCACCCGGCGCTCAATTTCCGCTAAACCATAATCAGCCACCAAAGCCCATAATAAGTGTTTAACCTCGGTTGCGCCCTTGTAGGGGGTGCAGCTTTCCTTTTGCAGAAGTTGGTTAACCTTTTCCAGATAAGCCGGATCACTATTCTGATAGTCTTTCAGGCGTTCATCAACCCGACCAATCACGCCCTGACAGGTGCTACAGTGAGTGAGTAGGGGTAAGTTCAACTCCTCGGCTAGGGCAAGATTTCGGGCGTTGACAGTATCTTCGAGGAGTTGAGAATCTTCTTTAAAAGTACCCGAACCGCAACAGGAGGCTTTTTTTAACTCGACTAACTCAATTCCCAGAGTTTCGGTCAGCACTTGGGTTGACTGATAAAGTTCCCGACAAGCACCTTGAGCGACACAACCGGGAAAATAGGCATATCTGAGTTTGACAGAAGATGACATAGCAATATTTTTATGAATTGACTGTGGGGGGGGGAAGCACCCATTGTTAATATATCATCTACCCTAGGGAGCGATCGCAGACCTAAAGAAACCATAAAGGTTGCCTCCGCCCCAGGAGCAGAATCTACCAGAAAAGTAGAAAATGATGATCGCGGGGATTACGCTTTCCGATAATATGGAATACGCGGCATCCTATAGAGGAAAAATTCCATGAGTTCAGATACATTTGAAACAGTTAAGAAAATTGTCGCCGAGCAACTAGAAGTTGATCCGGCACAGGTAACACCAGAAGCGAATTTTGTCAATGACTTGGGCGCAGACTCGTTAGATACAGTAGAACTGGTTATGGCATTGGAAGAGGAATTCGATATCGAGATCCCTGACGAAGCAGCCGAAAAAATTACCACAGTCCAAGACGCGGTGAGTTTTATTGATGCTAAGGTAACAGCCTCCGCCTAGGGAGGATTTGCCTGTGTTCTGCATTCTGGGTGGTTAACTTCTGATAGAAAAGTCATGACTGATATGAACCGCAAGCGCGTTGTTGTTACAGGTCTCGGGGCAATTACTCCCATAGGTAATACGATTACTGAGTATTGGGAGGGGTTGTTAACTGGGCGTAATGGAATCGGCCCTATCACTTTATTCGATGCTTCACGCCATGATTGTCGCATTGCTGGAGAGGTGAAGGGATTTGATCCCTGTGACTACATTTCGCGCAAAGAAGCCAAACGCATGGATCGGTTTGCTCAATTTGCAGTGGCGGCGAGTAAACAGGCGATCGCTGATGCGGAATTAGTAATTGATGACCTGAATGCAGACCAGGTGGGAATCATGATTGGTACAGGCATTGGGGGACTCAAAGTTCTCGAGGATCAGCAGGAAGTTTATTTAACTCGTGGCCCAGACCGATGCAGCCCGTTTATGATTCCCATGATGATCGCTAACATGGCGGCTGGACTCACTGCTATACATACGGGAGCTAAAGGACCTAATAGCTGCCCGGTAACAGCCTGTGCAGCCGGGTCTAATGCGGTGGGAGATGCTTTTAGACTAATTCAACGAGGATACGCTCAGGCGATGATCTGTGGCGGTACAGAAGCGGCTGTCACTCCCCTGTCGGTGGCGGGGTTTGCGGCAGCACGAGCCTTGTCTACTCGCAATGATGACCCTCTCCATGCCTGTCGTCCTTTTGATGTGGGACGAGATGGTTTTGTTATGGGTGAAGGTACCGGAATACTGGTTTTGGAAGAGCTGGAATATGCCCTGAGTCGCGGCGCTCGCATTTATGGCGAAATTGTCGGCTATGGTATGACTTGCGACGCTTATCATATGACTTCCCCGGTTCCGGGTGGTATCGGCGCGGCTAAGGCGATCGCTTTGGCGATGAAAGATGGGGGATTAACTCCTGACCAAATTAGCTATATTAACGCTCATGGAACCAGCACCCCCGCTAATGATCCGACGGAAACAGCAGCTATTAAAACGGCTCTGGGTGAACACGCCCATAAAGTGGCGGTGAGTTCCACTAAATCTATGACGGGACACCTGTTAGGAGGTTCTGGGGGTATTGAAGCAGTGGCGGCGGTATTGGCGATCGCCTATGACCAAATTCCCCCCACCATTAACCTGGAAAATCCCGATCCTGAATGTGATTTAGATTATGTTCCTAACCACAGCCGCAGCCAAACTGTCGAGGTGGCTTTATCTAACTCCTTCGGTTTTGGGGGTCATAACATCACCTTAGCATTCCGCAAGTTTAAGGACAGTTAGAACAGGCTACAACCCCCAAAGAAACCCGGTTTCTCTCAGTCAATTTTCTGGTCACCACCAGATTTGTCTGAGCCACCGGGTTTCTCAACTAAATTATCCCATCCCCCACAGAAATGGCTGTTTCCACCCCCGCAGAGGTAAGGGTTGGTAAGGTAATCGACTCGACCGCAGGTGTATATCCTAGCCATTGTACCGACAGATTAGCAAACTGCTCCGCGCAGCCACTTACACAAAAACGGGTCGGTCGCGGTAGGTCGCTATGGCGTAATCCCAGTAATTCTAACTCCTGGACGACTGCTTCGACTAAATGCACTGCTGGATCAACTAATTTTACCGAAGCTGGTAATAGCGATCGCAACACCGGAGCTAAGTGGGGATAGTGGGTGCAACCATAGATTAGGGTATCAATACGCTGCTGTATTAAAGGGGCTAGATATTCTCGCGCCACCTCTAATGTACAAGGGTCATGGATGCGATTTTGTTCAATCAGCGGAACAAAAGCCGGACAACCAACCTGCCAAACTTGCACAGCCGGGTTGATTTCTTGAATCGCCTGACGATAGGCATTGCTCGCCGCCGTCGCTGGGGTCGCAATTACCCCGATCCGCTCACCCTGACTGATAGCTGCCCTGGATCCGGGTAAAATTAAGCCTAAAATTGGTATATCAAACTCAGACCTAACGACTTCTAAAGCCAAGGCGGAACTGGTGTTACAAGCCATCAGCACCATTTTAACATCCTGAGCGACTGCCCAAGTAATAATTTCGCGGACAAATTGCACAATCTCTTCAGGCGATCGTGTCCCGTAAGGTAATCGTGCCGTATCCGCAAAATACAAAATCGATTCATTGGGAAGTTGCCGATACAATTCCCTTAAAACCGTTAAACCCCCCACACCACTATCAAAAATGGCGATTTTCTGTCCTCGTTTATCCCTTGTCATCGGTTGCCTGGCACTTGTTATTATGTTTGATAGGCTAGATGTGCTGTTGTGGAGCACAACTAAGACATCCGACCTGCCTTAACAGATAAATCTGTTCCACTCAAAAGTACATGATCGGGACTAATACGGCGAACACTGTCGCCAAAATTATCATCCTCATCAAGGGTAGCAACAAAAATACTCCCCATTGTTGTTCACGTAAAACTCCTGGGAGGGTTGGAAGCTCCGTGATTGATCGCGGAGAGGAG
>NZ_JARPLU010000274.1:0-3827 GCF_032349615.1 Limnospira sp. PMC 1279.21
AACTCTTGCTCGCTCACGTAGCCAGTTAAGGCTTAAGCTGGTCAGCTACCTGAAAGCGGGGGGCACGAAGCCCCCGTGCTTCAGCCGGGGGTGCTGACGCTGACTCTATCCCCTAGCGTTTACTTCAGGGCTGGGGAAGGATTTTTACAGGGAGTTCCTTCAAACGGGCTAGGACCTACTTCTGGATAAGCATCGTCAGTGGGGCTAAAAATCCGAATCACTGCTTCGGTTAGGTAAGCCATCATATTTGATAGTTTAGACATCATATTCATAAGAAAACCTCACTTTTCTCTTGCCTTATATACCTACTATACTAGATGAAATTTCTGGATTTGCACAATATTTGCAATATTTATTTGCAATCAACGGATAATTCACCATAATCGATAAATCATGTTATAATATATAGGTTTGCCTCCGTCTCCGTCTCCGTATCATCTACCTAGCTAAAATCAAGCGATCGCCTTCTCTAAGCAACTCCCTAAAATCAGTACAATTACTCAAAGAATATCCTCGGAAAGTTTAGTTAACAAAAATCACAGTTTTTTTTAAGTTTTGATAATTTTTGTAAAAAACAGTTAATAAAAAGCGAGATCCGCCGCCAAGAGGCGGGCAATGTAGCCCGCCCGAAAGGCTTTAGAGTTTGACTTGGCTACCGTGTGCGCGAGGATCGGTGTTAGCATCCCCAGAGGGGACAACAGGGGCTTTAAAAGTGGAAACCTGCCCCATAGTTTCGACTGTTGGCATCAAATTACCAGCGATCAAAGCATCTAAACGAGACCCTAGGTTAGGTCGGGGAATTTCTCCGATCGCCTCCCCCATAACTTCAGCTTGATCATTGAGAAAGACAAAATGGGGAATCCCATCAACTCGATACTTGAGAATTTCCGGGAGCCATTTAGTATTATCAACATTGAGCATGACAAAATTAATGCGATCGCCATAACTATCGCGCAGATCTGCCATATCTTCAGCCATAGCCTGACAGGTTGTACACCAATTAGCATAAAACTCCATCAAAGTCGGTTTACCATTACTCAAAGCCACCTCAAGAGGGGTTGATTCCGTGGCCAGTTCCGTTAAAGATATAGAGGTAGCATTAGTTCGGAAACCCCAAAAAACCAAGACACTGAGAACAATTGCCACAAGAGCAATCAGAAAGTTTCTCAAACGAGTTGTGAATGAAGAAGTAGTTAAACTAGAATCAGATGGATTTGTACTCATTTAATGCAGCTAGTCACACAGATGATCGTCTTGGGTACAGTGTAGCGAATTAGACAAGTGCGGGGAAAATAGAAAGCGATCGCCCCACCAAAACAGCCACCATTGGTGATCGCATGGTATGATAGAGATGCTGTATTCTGCCGGGAAGCATGAAAAAACGAGTCACTTTGACTTTTCCCAAACGTTCAGTGCAGATGCCAATTACCTACCGACTGGCCAAAGATTTTAATGTAGCTGCTAATATTATTAGAGCGCAAGTGGCCCCTAATCAGGTAGGAAAACTGGTAGTAGAGTTATCGGGAGATATAGACCAACTCGAGGCGGCGATCGATTGGATGCAATCTCAAAACGTGACAGTTTCCCTAGCCAGTCGAGAAATTATCATTGATGAACAAAGCTGCGTAGACTGTGGACTATGTACAGGTGTATGTCCGACAGAAGCACTAACTCTCAATCCCGAAACCTTTTATTTAACATTTACGCGATCGCGTTGTATTGTGTGTGAACAGTGTATTCCCACCTGTCCCCTACAAGCGATTTCCACCAATTTATAATCTGGTAGCCATGAAATCCCATCAGATCGCGCCTATGCTTTGGGTGTCAATTTTCTTACTGATGCTCACCTATATGGTGTTTGGGTGGGATTTATTTAACCGACAAATAGAGTGGCACTTTTGGGTAATTATTAAATTAACTATTATCTTACTCGCCCTGTTTTTCACAGTTCCTTTAGAGAATTTAAGCCGTCCTCTCAATCGCTGGTTTCAGTCAAATATTGGCGCTTTTTTATCTGTAGTGGTCGGTGCTTTCTTACTGGTAGTATTAGCCACCAGGATGGAAATTTTTACCACTCTTCTGATGTCTTTATCCGCCACCATTCTCACCCGTATGGAACTACAAACCCACAGCACCAAAAACTGGCAGGCATTTTTAGTCCTGTGTCTGGTGTCAATGCTGGGGTTAGTAGTCGGCTGGCAACTTCATCACCTAGCGAGTATAATTTAGGTGTAGGTAACGAGGAGTTCCGGTTGTAATACTTGATTTAATTTACCACTACGATATCCTTCTAGGTCTAAGGTAACATATACAAAACCCAATTCCTGAAAAGTTTTCACTAAAAGTGGCAAATCATTTTGAATTATAAACTCCTGAATTTGTGCTGGTGGCAGTTCAATCCTAGCCGTGTCTCCCTCGGAGCGCACCCGCAGATTTTGCCAACCCAAACGGCGCAAATAAACCTCAGCACGTCCGACCCTCTGCAATTTAGCGATCGTGATTTCTTCTCCATAGGGAAAACGGGAACTTAAACAAGGTTGAGAAGGCTTATCCCAGCAACTTAACCCCAGATATTTAGAGATTTCCCGTACCTCAGCTTTAGTAACTCCCACCTCTGCTAAAGGCGATCGCACTCCCCTTTCCTTAGCGGCTTGCACTCCCGGGCGATAGTCCTGCAAATCATCAGCATTCACACCATCAACTATGTATAAATAACCCCGTTGTCTAGCTAAGGGTTTAAGCTGGTCATGCAGTTCACTTTTGCAGAAATAACAACGGTTAACCGGGTTAGCGGTGTAATTAGGATTAGCCATTTCCTGAGTGTAGATTTCCTCATGAGATATGCCAATCATCGCCGCCTGAATGCGAGCATCTTCCAAATCTTCCGGTAACAGGGAAGGCGAAACAGCGGTGACAGCTAAAGCGCGATCGCCCAAAATATCATAGGCAATTTTCGCCACCAACGTACTATCTATTCCTCCCGAATAGGCAATTAATGCCTGCTCCATTTCAGCAAATAGGGATTGAAGTTGTTGTAATTTCTCGATCACCATAGTTTTTTGTGTTATTTACCCGTAATTACAGGTTATCATCTTCCCTCGGTTATGGCATACCCCCTCTCTACTAGGAGCGATCGCACAGACAAAAATTGAGCCGGGGGGTTTCGCATCAGGAAAACTCCGGCTCATGTTCTTAATTCGCAATTGCTAAGATCAGACTTTCATCATCGGTTATATCGCTTAATATCCTAACCCACCCACTCTAAAACGGCTTCCTCGCGGGTATTAGTGTGACGTTCGGGAGTTTCACGATTAAACTTCATGTGAATCGAACGGGTTTGCTCACCATCAGCAGCAACAGCCATAATTGGATAGTCAAATTGACCATCAGGGAAATACATTTGGAATCGGAACGTACCATCAGGATTGAGTTGAATCGGTCGTCCGCCAATACTAACCTTAGCATCAGGCTCAGTTGCACCATAAATGATTAACTCAGCATCAGCCACCAACCAGAATTTACGGGGACGAATGGGAGGCATTGATGCAGCCATCCCAATACCAGACATCCCGATACCGGACATAGAGTAGCCTAGGGCGGAACCGGACATAGTGAAACCGATACCAGACATCCTTTCCGCCATTCCGACACCGGACATTCCCACGCCGGACATGGAGTAGCTTAGGGCGGAACCGGATTCGGTCATTCCCACGCCGGACATGGAGTAACCCATACCGACACCGGACATTCCCACACCGGACATAGAGTAGCCTAGGGCGGAACCGGATTCGGTCATTCCCACGCCGGACATGGAGTAACCCATACCG
>NZ_JARPLU010000274.1:3837-3937 GCF_032349615.1 Limnospira sp. PMC 1279.21
ACACCGGACATTCCCACGCCGGACATAGAATAGCCTAGGGCGGAACCGGATTCTGTTACGCCTAATCCGACACCGGACATTCCGACACCGGACATGGAGC
>NZ_JARPLU010000275.1:0-3990 GCF_032349615.1 Limnospira sp. PMC 1279.21
TTAGTCATCTCGTCCTCTCCATTATACGTCCTAAGTGTTCTGTCTTGTGCTATATAAACAGTTATGGGGTGGTCAGAAGCGAGCTTCTTGTATTCACCCCAGGGGCTGAAACCCCCACCAGGCGGTTATTTAGGGTATCACAATCCTATTTTATGCCTGAACGTTTCGCACCCGATAATTAATTGATAACAGAAAGCCCCCTAAAAAGTGCGTTCTACCCTCAGTGTTTGACCCGGTGTAAGTTTCTTAATTTCCTCAGTTAAATCTAACCAGGGTTGTAGTTGTCCCGGTTGAAATGTGCGACTCATGACCACATAAATAGAGGTTTGGGAAGCCCCAATTCCTGCACTAATTACACCCTGCCAAGAAGAGGCGGTAATTTCATCTGTCACCAGCCATTGATTATCTTGCCAGAGTAATTTTCGCCGAAAGTGAAACGGTGCATCCTGCTTGCCTGTTATTAACATTTTTTGCAGCATTTTCCGAATTAAGTTGGGAAAAAACCGCCCAAAAGTTAACATGACTACCCGTAACAGGATTAATTTTAAGGGTGACATTTGGGTTTGTTTCGCCCATCCTAACTGCCCTTCGATAGTGATTTCGTCCTGTTCTACTTTGACCTGGTAAGGTTCGATTAGGTGACTGACGGCATTTTTTAAATTTTTCCCCTTGCTAATTTGCAGGGATATTTGAGTGTCAGAAATTACTAATTTATTGTTCCTAAATATCTTGAAAACTCCGCCTTTATTTAAGCCCATATATAACTCAACCCCGGGACGACGTTTGATTAAAATTTGGGCGTCTTTTAACCAAAGACTAGCCACGTCCCGGGGCAGAGGCTGAGGTCGATCGCTCACGAAATCTTGCCAAGCCAGCAGATAATTCCAGGCATGATGCCCAATAATATGATCATCAGCATAGCAAGGACCCAAGCCATTTTTTATACCCTGTAAAAACTGGTCATTAATCCGCAGGGCTTCTGGTAGCCACTTCCCCGCTAACTCAAAACCATGGGGAAAGAAATTATAAGTGTTGCGGCAGCCATATTCCCCGCCATAAGTGCCATCAGGGTGGATGAAATGGGACGCTAATTCTACACCTTTGGCGATCGCATTTTTCACCCGGTCATCAGGTTTAAGGCAGTCCAATTCTGCCAAACAGGAAAGGGTGAGAGTATGATATCCGGGGTCGCAACCCTCATACTCCCGAAACCATCCCTCTTCAGTTTGCCAACTTAAAAGGCGATCGAGTCTCGTCCCTTGTATCCGCCGCCATTTAGAAGTTTGCAGCAGGTTTCCCAACCTTTCCAAAGCTAGAATAATTAACGCCTCATGGTTCGCCAGTTGACCACTTTCGTAGTGGTTAGCCAACCAGTTCGCCCGTCGTTCAAAAAACCTCAGCGCCTCATAATCAACTAACCCCAATAGTCGATAACTTTCCACACAAGCCAGCAAAGAAAACGCCGAAGCCCCCGCCGCCCTTTCATAGGGGAAATAGTCATCACTAGAACCGTCTGCATGGGCGCTGCGGGCTGCAAAAGCTATCCCCGCTTGTACCCATTCCTTGATAGCGGGGTGTTGGTAATAGGAATTATCGGGAACATTGACTTCGTGGGCTAAAGCCAGGGGCCAGACAAACTCCTGGGCCATGCCACTGGGGAAGTCGATAATTTTATAATGCCAGAAGTTTCGGTCAAAACACCCATAGGTCGGACTGTGGGGGTTCCGATCTAGCAAGGTGAGAATTTTAGGAATTTGCCCTAGGGCTTCGATCGCAAATATATCTCTACTCACTTTGGGGTGGCTGAATTAATATGAAACCACATTCTAACTCGAAGTAATCCATCATCAATAATCAATAACTAATTCTATCACGCCTCCCTCTCCCCGGATATTTTGGGGGGTTGACAAACACTGCTCAATTGTGATATTCTGTCAGGAAAATATATAATTTTTTCATAGCTACTTTTTTTTAAATTGTCACTATTCCAATTATCTAAAATTATAGCAGAAACTTACCCAAAAATCAACCTACCCGCCCACAAAAAAAATTTTTTGTAACATTTTTTAACTTTTTGTTACAAAAGTTAACATAATCTGGGAGAGTCCCGGATGGTTGGGAACTCTCCCCCAGATGATGGATAATCCATCAAGCGACGCGCAGGCGTTCAAAGCCGTGTAAGATAGGGGGGCGAGCCTTATCAGAAGTCACTCTATACAGGCGGGAAATTTCGGCGCTATTATATACTCGGAACTCGCTTTCTACAGTAGCCCTGTGGGTACGGATAGCTTGATTCAAGACTAGGGAACCTTCGGGGTCGGATACTGACCGATGGAAGGTTCCTGGGGGAATCCGCAAAATGTGTCGATTAGCGTCTAGTCGGACAATATGATAGGGACATTCCCAAGCGAAATTAACTAGATAGAAAGTACGACCCCCGGAAACAGCCAGTAGGTTATCTTCTTGGTTGGGGTGTAGATAGAACTGCCAGTGGCCATCCTCCGTGTTGTTGGGACTGGTAGCTGGTCCTTCGTGAAAAACCAGATCCCTAGCATTAGAGTTGGGGATGGTGATATCGAAAAAACGCACGCTAGGGGTATCACGGAACTTATGGAAGGGCAGTAACTCGAACATAAATGATTAGAGTAGCGATTAAATTTTTCAGTTCTCCCATAGCTTAATGATCTGATTCGGTATCATGCAAAACTCATTAAGCATAATTTCCATGCGTAAACTGGATGGATGATTGTTAATGACGATGGTCTCCGGTTCGGTCAATTGTTATGAATTTGTTTCATGTGCGGGTGTTAATGGCTGTGGTCGCCAAGGGTAGCTTTTCTGAGGCTGCGCTGGATTTGAATATTTCCCAATCCTCGGTGAGTAGGGCGATCGCATCTTTAGAAAATGAGTTAGGGATTCCCCTATTGTGTAGGGGGCGCTTTGGAGCGCATTTAACCCCCATTGGTGAAAAAGTCCTAGGTCACGCCCAGAAAATCCTGGAACTGCGGGAGACTATCGACCACGAGGTGAATTTGGAAAAGGGGTTACAGGGGTCTAAGGTGCGGGTGGCTTCTTTTCGCAGTGCGGCTACCCATATTTTGCCGCCGAAAGTGGCTGAGTTTCGCAGTCGTTTTCCTAATGTAGAGGTGAAAATTACCGAGACTGATCCTGTGGGGGTGGAACAGGCTTTGCGGACGGGTCAGGTGGATATTGGTTTAGTTCCTTTACCGCGATCTGAAGAGTTTGATACTTGGGAAATTGCCCGGGATGAGTATGTAGTATTATTGCCCAATTCTAAGCAACCAATTCCCCAAAATTTAACCTGGGAAGAGTTGTCAGCTCATGCTTTTATATTGTACAATTATGCTGAGTGTACTTCGGCGGTGCGAGAACATTGGGCTAGGTGGGGACAGACCCTAAAAATTGCCTATGAGATTAAGGAAGATTCTACTATTGTTAGTATGGTGGCTCAAGGTTTAGGGGCCGCAATTCTGCCCCGGTTGGCGGCGCTACCTATTCCTAAGTCGGTGAAAGTGCGATCGCTTCCAGTACCCTTAGAAAGGGCGATCGGCGCGGCTATTCTTAGTAATGGTCTGCATCCTCCGGCGGTTTTCGCCTTCCTCGATGTATTACGTTAGAGACCTGCTCAATTGGTCGGTGGTCTGTATCCCCCCCAATGATTGACAACTCCCTGAGTTATGGTCGAACAGGAAGTCACCTTCCCGAACTCCACTTCAAAACCGTGCTTGCGAGTTTCCCAGCACACGGCTCCTGATATGGACACCCTTTTTCGTAGGAACAGAGTTACTACCCCCTGCTTTCGTACTTCGACTTTTGGAGCTGTATACAACCACGTAGTCTTTAAACTCGCTCTCGTCATAATACTCTTAATCGTCGCAGTACAGCCTTTATCTCAATCATTAAGCACAGTAATAACACTTGGTAAACCAGTTATTCAAACACTGTAAATCCACAAGGCTTACCGCCACT
>NZ_JARPLU010000276.1:0-3977 GCF_032349615.1 Limnospira sp. PMC 1279.21
AACGTTGGAAGCAACAGCGAGAGGAGTTTATGGCTCAGATTGAACAGATGGAGCCACAAGAAGTGGTCTACCTCGATGAAGCCGGCATGAATAGTCAGGACTCGGATTACCCTTATGGTTACTGCGAGGAAGGAAAACGCTTCCATGCCCTCAAATCAGGGAAGAGGCAGGGCAGGGTGAGCTATATGGCCCCATGGTGTCATCAACAACTCTTAGCCCCCTTTACCTTTGAGGGTTGTTGTAATCGGACAGTGTTTGAGTTGTGGTTGGAGTTCATCTTAATTCCAACACTGAAGCCAGGTCAGACTCTAGTGCTAGACAATGCAACGTTTCATAAAGGGGGACGGATTCCTGAGCTAGTGGAGGCGGCTCAATGCCGTTTGCTCTATCTACCACCTTATTCGCCAGACCTCAACAAGATAGAGAAATGTTGGTCGTGGTTGAAAGCCCGCATTCGCCATTGTATTGAGCAGTTTGATTCTCTCCATGATGCCATGGATTCCGTTCTCAAAACTGCGTCCTAACCACCTTGACTAATGCTATAAATCCGACATCGCCTTTACGGACTCGCTCCCAAATGGCTCTAAGTCCTTTTCTTTGGAAATTAAGACCACTGGCGATATCAGTGACGAGCTCGGCGTTGGGGTAGACCTCGAGTAACTTTGCAACTTGGCGCGCAAGGTCTGCTTTTTGTCCGCGACTTGAAACGCGGGCATAAGCGATAATTGCCCGTTGCGTTCTCTCGTTTGATGAGACCGTGTAGGAGGCAATATCATATCGTCTCTGCCCTGATGGTGTCCTGAGCGCTTGAATTTTGCCGTTTTTTTCCCATCTTCTTAAAGTATGTAAGCATACACCAAAGTATTGAGCCGTTTCACTCGGTGATGTATATTTCGGCATTTAGCTCGCTTGCTGTGTACTTATCTAGCTTAGACTGATTGTTGAGTATTGTAAAGCAATGTTCAGTTAATTTGCTAACAGGACGTAACTCTCCGACTCCCCCAGCCCTCTAGGTAGGGGGAACCATGATTGTCCCATTACCATTGTGATTGTGTCCCCGATGGGGTAGGCTAGATCGAGTGCAACTAACCGAACTAATATTTATTTTAGAGAGCGATCGCACAATTGATGTCAGCCACTAAGTCTAACCAGCCGGGACAAGACTGGCTAAGTTAACATTCCCCCAAAAGGGCGCTGTGGAGAGGAACATCAATTTCAACATTAAACCGTTCTAATCAGGACGGGGTTTCAGAGTCAAGGAGTTTCGATGACAACATCTGTATCTGCCCAAACCCGTACCATTCGCATTGCTTCACGCAAAAGCCAACTCGCCCTAGTTCAAACTTACTGGGTTCAGGAAGAACTACAAAAGCGCTTTCCTGATATCAAGTTTGAAGTTCATACCATGTCCACCCAGGGGGATAAAATCCTAGATGTAGCCCTAGCCAAAATTGGGGATAAGGGACTGTTCACCAAGGAACTAGAAGTGGGGATGCTTAACCATGATACTGATATGGCGGTGCATTCCCTCAAAGATTTACCAACAAACCTCCCAGAAGGTCTAATGCTGGGCTGTGTGACTGAACGGGAAGACCCCGCAGATGCTTTGGTAGTCCACGAAAACCATCGCGACAAACAACTAGACACTCTGCCACCCGGTGCGGTGGTCGGTACGTCTTCCCTGCGTCGTCTGGCACAACTACGCCACAATTTCCCGCATTTGGAATTTAAGGATATTCGCGGGAACCTGAACACGCGCCTGCAAAAATTGGATGAGGGTCAGTATGATGCGATAATTTTAGCAGTGGCTGGACTGAAACGGTTGGGAATGGCCGATCGCATTCACCAAGTCATTCCGGCTGAAATCTCTCTGCACGCGGTGGGACAGGGCGCTCTGGGTCTTGAATGCCGAGAGGGAGATACGGAAATTTTCGAGGTGGTTAAAGCCTTAGAACATACCGTCACAGCCCAAAGATGTCACAGTGAACGGGCATTTTTACGGGAATTAGAAGGGGGTTGTCAGGTTCCCATTGGTGTTAATACTATGGTGGAAGGCGATCGCCTAACTTTAACCGGAATGGTGGCTAGTTTGGACGGAAAACGCCTAATTAAAGATACAGTGACCGGACAGGCTAGTGACGCGGAACAGTTGGGGATTCAATTAGCCCACAAACTTAAACAACAGGGTGCTGAGGAAATTTTGGCGGAAATTTTTGCCGAAGTTCAGCGCAGTTAAACTTCACGCATGGGCGAGTAATTATGACACAATCTGATGAGAATTTTCAAATTGCCCTCAAATTTACCTTGAAATGGGAGGGCGGCGTTGGACACCCGGAAGACCTGGGAGGTGTGGTTAATTATGGCATCACCCAGGCGACCTACGACACCTATTTAAAAAATAAGGGTCAGGGGTCGAAATCGGTTAGGCAAATTACTCAGCCAGAGGTTGAAGAGGTTTATTATACGATGTACTGGCTACCGTCAAAGGCTGATTTAATGGTGTTACCTTTGGCGGTGGTTCAGTTTGATACGGCGGTTAATTTTAGTGTTCCCGGCAGTATTGAGTTTTTACAAGAAACTCTGGGAGGACTGACTGTAGATGGTCGCTTTGGACCGAAAAGCCAAGGGGTTCTCGAACAAAATAATAACCTGGAAACTGCCCAAAGATACTGTCAGGGTCGCATTGACTATCGCTACCAACGGGTTAAGACTAACCCTAGCCAACAGATATTTTTGGAGGGTTGGCTAAGACGCGATCGCGATTTATTGGGCTATGTTACCCAATTGGGCGGCGGTCAGGCTCCGGTTATTGATCCGCCCAAACCACCCAACACACCGAAACCACCCAACACAGAAACCCCGAAAGATTCGGAAATTATGGATAAACTCCAACAGGCGATCGCCCTTTTGCAAGAGGTAGCACAAAGCCTTAAACAAAAGGATTGACCTGTCTTGTGGGGGGCTGAAACAACGGAGAGGGTGAAATATTACCCCGAGAACCTTGCGGCTCACTCGATTTCAAGTCGGGACGGTATCAATACCCATTACCCTTATCCGTAAATGATTGTGGCGGTTTCTTGTGTCTGTAGGCTAAAAATTTATAGCCAAATTATAGCCAAATTGTCCTAAAGTTTGGGAATAGAAAGCCCCCGGTTTCGGCCTGCATAGTTTTGGTAAATAACTTGGGGTGAGTTGCCGACCCAAGCCGCAACGTCCTTAGCATCAATCCCGGCATCAAGACAGAGGGTGATAAAAGTGTGTCTCATTTGGTAGGGTTTCCGCTGCTTTATCCCCGATTGTTTGAGGACTGGGTGCCAGTGTCTTTTGCCAAAATCACCGTCTTGGATCGGCTTGCCCGTGATGCTGGGGAAAACTATTTCTGAATGGTTTTGCGATCGCGCCTCTCCGAGAATAGTTTGGACTTGTTCATTGCAGGGAAAATCGCGGCGCGTTTGACTCTTGAGGCCGTCGCAGCGCTTGCGCCCCCCTTCCCCGCGAACAATCACACTACTAAAAGTGATTTGACTTAGATCGGCAGCAACGTCTGACCATCGTAGAGCGATCGCCTCCGATGGGCGACACCCAGTGAAGAAACAGAAACGGACATACAAACTAAAATGGCTGTGAAGTGGATCCGAATCAAAACCCTGGATAATGCGATCGCGTTCGTTAGCCGTAAAAGGGTTAATCTCGTCAGAATCACTTGCTTTTTTAACCGATCAGCTTTAGCGCTTAAATCTTTAAATGGTGAGGGTTCGCTCACTAGCCTTTTTTCGATCGCCCACTTAAAACAAGCATTAAGTTGCGTCATCAACCGGGATGTGGTGTCAATTGTCAGGTTCTGAATAGCCCAATCAAATATAGCACCAGACAGGAAAGTTAGGACGTATAATGGAGAGGACGAGATGACTAAGAAGACCCAAAATGCCAGCCCCCTATAGTTACGACCTCAGACAAAAAGTTATTGATGCAATTGG
>NZ_JARPLU010000277.1:0-3970 GCF_032349615.1 Limnospira sp. PMC 1279.21
CTTAGTCATCTCGTCCTCTCCATTATACGTCCTAACTTTCCTGTCTGGTGCTATAGTAGGGTGCGTCAGACCCCGTAAATAGGGATCCCAACCGGAGCATCAACAACTGACGCACCTGGTCAATAGCTGAATTTTTGTCCCAGGCTGTTGTCTATGGGCCATGTTTATCATCTGGGCGGTAATAGTTGATTTATCGTGAGCAACCGGTTGCTATAATTTTCGTTTTAGCCTTTAAGGGTAGAAAAGGTTGGTCAAACCTCCATACAAAAATTTTTTCACCCCCAACATTTTTGAGGCGACATATATAGTGATCATCTAATCATTTTTCAACATTCGCAGTTGAAACTTTTAGGTCATGCAGGTAGATTTTAGTCTTGAGAGAAATTGGCTATTAGTGTGTAAATTCGGCATAAACCAAGGAACCTAAGACGCATCTGTAATTGAGATGCTATCTAAGTCCATTGATTCTCAACCAGCTTTTTTGTCTGAATAAGACCGGGAGGTGATATCTGGAGAGGTTCCGAACTTTTCAAGCCAATCAAAAATCCGGTCAAGCTGTTCTAGGGTGACTAGCCCGTATTGCCATAAAATCATGGGAAGTTGACCTGATTCTTGCTCAGGATGTCGGAGGGCCATGGCGATGGAAGAGGCAGGGATCGCTAATTCCCAACGTAAAAATTGAATTAACTGGGCTTGCTTGGTTGAGATCATCATTTTTTTCCTGCATGAACGTAAAAAAGTTGGGAACTGTTGGATGTCGGATTAGATAACTAAGTCGGGTGTGAATTCCTATAGTATCTATATTATCTTCTATCTAACTAAGTTCAGTGATATATTACACCCGAACATTGTGATTTCTTTGTGAAATTTAAGTGATCTGGGTCACTAATTATGTTTGAGCTGTATAGGTGCCGGGGGAGTTAATTGGGCAGACGGCACTTTTTTTTGGGGGAAAATTTATCATAGCCGTTACCAGAGCTATTCTGGTGAAAATCTAATGTTTTTTTAACAAAAGCAATGAAGCGGGTTTGGATCACAAAATCATCAAACCATAATCTAAAAAGGAATGGGACTGGCGGTTCTGTGTAGTGGGTGTTCCCGGACTCCTGATCCTGCTAGACTGGATGTAAGTTAGACGGATATTGATTCATATTCATGCTCAACACACTAAACCTGGAGCTTTCGCTAGATAAAGAAAGCTATAAGACTCAGACGGAAGGACTGATGCGGGAGCTGCGATCGCTACAGCAAATCTGCTGGGAAAAAAAACTACCTGTGATTATCGTCCTGGAGGGTTGGGCGGCGGCGGGTAAGGGTTCTCTAGTCAAAAAAATGGTTAGCTATATGGACCCTCGTGGGTTCAAAGTGATTCCGGTGTGGCCCCCGACCGAACAGGAGCGGTTGTATCCATTCATGTGGAGATTTTGGCAAGAGTTCCCAGGTTATGGGAAAATCGGGATTTTTTACCACAGTTGGTATACCCATGTTCTGGAAGATCGTCTATTTGAGAGACTTCCAGAAGCTAATGTAGGGATGGCAATGCGTCAAATTAATGCTTTTGAGCGTCAAATGATTGACGATGGGGCAGCGATCGCCAAATTTTGGATTCACTTGAGCAAAAAAGAACTCAAGCGCCGCCTGAAAAAGGCCACTAACGATGAACTAGAAGCATGGCGGGTGCGTCCCGAAGACTGGGAGCAGGCTAAAAACTATGATATTTATAGTTCCTATGCCGAAGAGATGCTAATTCACACCAGCACGGGTGTAGTTCCCTGGACCTTAGTAGAGGGAGATGATAAACGGTGGGGTAGGGTCAAGGTGCTATCTAAAATGGTGTCTACTATCAAAGAGACTCTCGAAAGGCTGGAAGTGCAACCGCCTCCTATTTTTACTCCTCCCCAACAACACCTAGAACCTACCGATCCACAACCCCTGGCTGCTGTGGATCTGAGTTTGTCCTTGTCAGAGGATGACTATAAGGAACAGTTGCGGGAACAACAGGTTCGCTTAGGTAAGATGCAGCAAATGATTTTTGAACAGCAAATCCCCGTTTTAGCCATATTTGAGGGATGGGACGCGGCTGGAAAAGGGGGATCCATTAAGCGTTTAACCGATATTCTTGATCCGCGCAGCTATGAAGTTCATGCTTTTGCTGCTCCCACTGATGAGCAAAAGGTGCATCATTATCTGTGGCGGTTTTGGCGTAAACTTCCGCCAGCCGGAAAAATTGGCGTTTTTGACCGCAGTTGGTATGGTCGGGTCTTAGTAGAACGCCTTGAGGGGTTTGCTTCCGAACGACAATGGCGACGCGCCTATCGAGAAATTAATGAGTTTGAGGAACAACTGACTACGGCGGGTTATATTTTGCTGAAGTTTTGGTTACATATTGACCCGGATACCCAACTTGAAAGGTTTACTGAACGCGAGAATAATCCGTTTAAGCAATATAAACTCACAGATGAGGACTGGCGGAACCGGGAAAAATGGTCTTGTTATGAGGTAGCCGTCAACCAAATGGTGCATCGGACTAATACCCCTAGGGCTCCTTGGACTTTGGTTTCCGGTAATGATAAGTTTTATGCGCGGGTGCAGGTGGCGCAAACGGTGGCTGATGCGATCGCTCAAACTTTATAGTTAGTAGGCAATTTGGCAAAACTATTGCCAGCGTCGGGTAGTTCACTATAAACTTGAGCCGTATACTATTTGTCAGTTATACGGCTCTCGTTTTCCTCAGTCCCTAAAGCACTCTGTGATTTGATTTGGGGTAGACCAGGAAAAATCAAAGGGTGATATGATGTGGGATTCTCCACGGTCAACCATGAAGGGAAAAAATGATGTTTGTATTACTCACCCAAGTTCTGGTTTTACTGCTACTGATTACCATTTCTTTTAGGATTTGGAGACTCTTAGCAGGCAAAGAAAATAGCTTAGTTAGTCGGCTGTTTTTTTTACTAACTCTCACTTTACTTATAGTCACTTTTATCGCTCCTGATAGCCAGGTTGGTAGATCTGTTATTCAGCTTTTGGCGATTTTTCTAAGACCTCTGGGTTTATCAATTTTACTATTAACCATTGCCTCGGCTTTGATTACTAATGGGGGGATTAAAAATCCGGCTCCGAATTTAATTTTAACTGCATTATTAATTCTGATTTTATCGAGTACCCCCGTTTTGGCTCAATGGTTGGCTTTGCAGGTGGAAAGGGTGGCTGTGCAAACAGTTCAAACTGATTTATGTTGTGGGGAAAGAGCCGGGGCAATTGTTTTGTTAGGACGGGGAACAACACAGCCTAAATTGCCCTACAGAACTCAGATCCAACTCACGGCTACAGGCGATCGCATTCCCTATACAGCCGAACTTTATCGGGAACGTTTAGCTCGTTTGGTGATTGTAGCAGCAGGCGATCGCCATGAGTTAATTCATCCGACTAATGAGGCGAAAGATATTCAACAGTTATTGATTTATATGGGAGTTTTGCCTAGTGATATTCTTTTGGCAACTGAAAGCCATACCGTTAGGGAAGAAGCCCTAGAAGTCAAAGAAATCATGGAAAAAAGGCGGTTAGGAAGAACTATCATTTTGGTTACTTCTGCCTTAGAAATGCGCCGCGCCGCCCTCACATTTACTCAAGCTGGTTTTAAGGTAATTCCGGCTCCCACTAATTTTTCTACTTTTATTCCCTATGGCAAACGTAAGGAGAGGGTTTCTTTCCAAGACTTCGCCCCTAATGCGGAGGCTTTGGTTCTCAGTACCCGTGTGGTTGATGAATATCTCGCTACTTTTTATTACTTTCTACGGGGGTGGATGGCTCCTAGTTTATAAGTCTGTTGACACTCCATCGGGCTAAAGCTACGAGGATTCTTTAGAGGAGATAACCAACAAATGTTAGTCATTGCTCGTAACGGTAGTGCCTAATCTAAGTACAGGACAAAAGTTGTAGAGCCTGGTGAAACCGCCCTGAAAACAAAGGG
>NZ_JARPLU010000278.1:0-3919 GCF_032349615.1 Limnospira sp. PMC 1279.21
AGTCTCCAAACATCATCAGCATTGGTGGTCATGGGGGTTGTCCTTGGTGGTGTTTTAATTCTCCATTTTAGCAGGTCACCACTGCGCGATACGTCGCACTCCGACTGCGCGATCGCTTGTTTCGAGAAACCCGGTTTTTTCAAAAAACCGGGTTTCTTAAATTCTGGCGCAGCCGACAATGGTTGTTTGGGGAAAGTAGGGCGGGTTTATATAGCTGCTGGTGAAGAAGAATATAGGCTGTTGAACCCGCCCCTACAGGAATATGTGACCCCTGGGTGGTTGGGAAAGGCGATCGCTCATAGTGTGGTCCGGGCATCTTGCCTGTATAGTTGAGGGAGGGACAAAACTTTATTTTTGTTGACAATGGGAGGTAATCCGATGAATAATGATGTTTCAGATCTTTATGAACAAGATTATTATCTTTGGCTTCAAGAAACCTATCAAACACTTGAGAAAAAAGAGATAAATCGACTTGATTTTCCGCATCTAATGGAGGAAATTTTAAGTTTGGGAAACGAACAAAGACGAAAAGTATCTAGCTATTTAAGACAACTGTTGATTCATTTATTGCTTTACCAGTATTGGGAATCGGAAAGGCGGCTTTGCGGTAAGGGCTGGCAAAATGAAATTGATAATTTTCGGTTTGAACTGGAGTTATTGCTAAAGTCTCGAACTTTGTATAATTATTTCTTGCAGGAGATTGAAGAAATTTATGTCAAAGCCAGAAAGCAAGCCATTAAAAAAAGTGAATTACCCCTGGAGATTTTTCCGGAAAGGTGTCCTTTTACTGCCGAGAATTTGCTGGACTCTGAATTTCTGCCCTAAATCAACCATTTGAGCTGACCACAGCCGTTGTCGCGATCGCATTCCCGTCCCGCTTATGGGGGGAGTAACGGGGGATGTCGGCTGGGAGTCGGCGGTTGGCGATCGCTTTGGCGGGTGATATAATTCGGGTTGATGCCTCAATAAATTCTTTCGCCGCAGGGGGAGGTGGCAAGGTGCGATCGCATTACATCACAGCCAGCCTACCACTACCCTAGCAGGATTACTGAAATCCTGGGAAATGGGGATGGCGATCGCTTTTTGAAAACCATCCACGGCTTCTTCTAGCTTACGGCTCGGCAGCAGTTGATTACCTCTCACTAAATCGCTGACTTCCCAGACTAAACTGATGCGGAAACCCTCCCCCATTGTACCACAGCCATAGAAATTTGTCAAGTTGCGTAAGTATCTTGATATGGTAAAATACTGGGGTATGTGAATGTAAAATCTACTTTGATGTTTGTTGTTTAAACCGCCCCTTTGATGACGGCAGTCAAGAAGGGTTCAGGCTGGTTGGCGAAGCTGTTATCAACATTCTCTATGGAATTCATGCTCAAGGTTGGCAGTTGATGATATGTTGAGAGGGAGCCAGAACCGAGTTGTTTGATGGGGGGAATCAGTCATAAAATCGGAGGAGCGATATGTTAAGTCAGGAAACTGTTAAGACTAATCCGACGGAAGAACAGAAAATTTCATTGACTTTAGAGGAGTTTCTGGATTGGTATCCGGATGGTTATGAGGGTCGATTTGAATTGCATGATGGGGAGATTGTTAAAATGCAGCCGACTGGAACTCACGAAAAAGTGGCAGGTTTTCTGGCATCCAAAATATCAATTTACATTGATAGTTTAAATTTGCCATTTTTTATCCCTCGCCAAGGACTAATTAAAGCCATAGATTCTGATAAGTCGGCTTATATTCCCGACGTTATGGTATTAGATGATAATGCCCTAGAAAAGGAGCCTCTGTGGACAAAGCGATCGACTATTACTCAATCGGTGAGTATTAAGTTGGTTATAGAAGTCGTCAGTACCAATTGGCGGGATGATTATTTGATGAAGCTGGCAGAATATGAAAAATTAGGGATAGGCGAATATTGGATAGTTGATTATTTGGGGTTGGGAGGTCGGCGTTATATTGGAGACCCCAAAAAACCGACTATTTCGGTTTATCATTTAGTTGAAGGAGAGTACGAACTCCATTTATTTAGAGGTGAAAATGTGGTGACTTCGCCAACTTTTACAGAACTCAATTTGACCGCCGAACAAATATTTAAGGCAAGGCAGTAGCTGAGGATAACGGTTATGACAATAAGTAATACAAGAAAGACCATGCCCCAGATAGTTGGGCTTTGCTAGTATCAATAATTACAAGAATTCCCAAACTTTTGGACTTGCTTAGATTCTCAAGTGTCAATTATGGAAAAATTGCTGCAACTGCATATTGAAAAATTACCTGAAGGTGTTTATTTAGCAACCAGCGATGCTTTGCCTGGTTTAGTTGCTCAGGGAGAAACTCTGGCTGAAGCTTTGGAAATAGCTCGTGATGTAGCCGTTAAGTTAATAGAAGCTCGTCGTGAAAGACAACTTATGAATTGGGAAGGTTTACAAACTCTTGCCGAAAAGTTTGATTATCCATTGATTATTAATGAATAATTTGTTTGATGGGAAGATTGTCAGGATTTCGCTATCGAGAAATTGTGAAAAAGTTGAAGACTTTTGGGTTTGTTTTTGACCGCCAAGCTGCTGGTAGTCACGAAATTTGGTACAACCCAGCTCGGAATTTATATACCACGATTCCTAACCATTCGGGAGATATGCCAGAGGGGACTTTGCGGGCAATTTGAAAGCAAGCTGAAATCCGTCCAGAAGATTTTTTAAATGCTTGATTTAAATGAAAAATGGGGATAAGACTGAGGATGATATTGGTGCTAATTTATTTACAAAATGGGGGAGGGGGGATGTGGGCTGGGAGTCGGCGGTTGGCGATCGCTTTGAGGGGTGATATAATTCGGGTTGATGCCTCCATAAATTCTTTCACCGCAGGGGGAGGTGGCAAGGTGCGATCGCATTACATCACAGCCAGCCTACCACTACCCTAGCAGGATTACTGAAATCCTGGGAAATGGGGATGGCGATCGCTTTTTG
The DNA here is from genome assembly GCF_032349615.1 of Limnospira sp. PMC 1279.21. Classification (NCBI taxonomy): domain Bacteria; kingdom Bacillati; phylum Cyanobacteriota; class Cyanophyceae; order Oscillatoriales; family Sirenicapillariaceae; genus Limnospira; species Limnospira sp. PMC 1279.21. Next base: position 2,970 of record NZ_JARPLU010000278.1, read on the forward strand.
AAAACCATCCACCGCCTCTTCTAGCTGACGGCTCCGCAGCAGTTGATTACCCCTCACTAAATCCCTGACTCCCCAGAATCAAGTCTATATAGACCGGTTGGATTCACCCAGGGATTATACCATCATCAGGATATTCTTGCCAAGGATTTTAATCAACCCACAATCAACTACACTTGTCAAGTACGGATAACCGAATGCTTTATTCCGGCAAACCGAATGCCGCTCGCTCTAGGTAATGCGATCGCCCGAGTTGTGGGGATATCTAAACTCAAATGAGGGTGACTTACAATGTATTGATAATGTCAGTTTTAGCAACTCCTTTGTGTCGGGAAATTGCTCGTAAAATACTATTGAGAGTTCCCAGTCGCAAAGGGTTATGATTGGGAATGCTAATCCTTTGATGGTGGGGCAACTCTGTTTATAAAATAATGTGGCTCCCCTGTTAGTGAACCACCTCATAATCCCATTGGCGACAGAGAATGTCTGCCAAATGAGTCCCTTTCATATCTCTGGGGATTTTCATCGATAATTTGGATCGATCTACTTACTGGATGACTAAGATTTCTTCTTTGACTAGATGTAGCTTGACATTGGGACAGCTAGGTTGGTCGAAATAATAGCCTTTGATGGCTTCATTGACATGGACTCGTAACGCTTCCCAATCATCACCCTGAGTGAAGATATCCTCGGTCAAACATTCGGCTACAAATCCGCCATCTTCTTCCTGATACACTTCAAAAATGATGACTGAATTCATTTTTATCATCCTCGTTCATGGGTGACATCAATCCTAAAAAATGGTCGCTATTTTCATTCAAACTTTGACCCAGAAGGAGCTTGTTCGGTTCCGATCATACCACAAGCTGATCGTTAAAGTGTGCGACGATCGCATTTCGATCGCACCCATCCTGTCAACCCCCAGCCCTCATGGCCCCATCGGAATTGCTGAA